>CALKXC010000079.1 GCA_938004025.1 uncultured Leucothrix sp.
GACCAAAGCCATGGCTTGAAAGATCGACCAGCAGATGTTGTTTTGTCATTGATCAATTATCGCAGGTCATCAACGCTGATCAAAATCTACTACAACTTCATCTGACACGGGATGTGCTTGGCAAGTCAGAATATATCCCGCGTCAATCTCATGTTTTTCCAGTCCATGAGTCAGATCCATTTCTACCTCACCACTAATCAACTTGGCTTTACAGGTTGAACATACCCCCGCTTTACAGGCATAAGGCAGCTCCATTCCATGATCCATTCCAGCATCTAGTATGTTCTCACCCACTGTCGCCAAGTCAAAACTAGTCGAACGGCTATCTGCAACCACGATGACTTTACAGACCTTCTCTTCACCATAAGTTTCTACACGCTGTTTAGATCGCTCAAGCATTTCAGCAGCATCTTCAGCTGAATTAGCAAACAGCTCGTAGTGAATGTTGTCTTCGCTTATTCCTGAACTACGGAAACCACGAGACACTTCAGACATCATCGACTCTGGACCACAAATAAAAACCTCATCCGTATTGGTAATATCGATCAACCCTGACTTATGTAGTGCGGCGCCCTTTTCATTATTAATTTTGCCGCTCAGAAGATCCGTTCCCTGATCTTCTTGGCTCATAATATTGATCCACTTAAACCGACCCATGTAGCGGTTTTTAACAAAGCTCAAGTCGTCTCGGAACATCACCGAGTTGCTGCGCCGATTGCCATAAATTAGGGTGACGAAGCTATTTGGCTCTTCTGTCAGTACCGTTTTAAGAATTGAAAGAATTGGAGTGATGCCACTACCCACTGCAATGCACATATAGCTTTTAGCAGAACTCGCGTCTAATGGCGTGTGAAAGCTCCCCTGTGGCGGCATTACATCAACGGTTACGCCGGCTTTAAAGGTATCATTCGCAAAGTTTGAAAACTGTCCGTTGCGAACCCGTTTGATACCCACTCGCATATGACCGTCGTTCACACCCGAGCAGATCGAATAAGAGCGGCGTACTTCCTCGCCATCGATCATTGCTCGAAGCGTCAAAAACTGACCCTGAATGAACTTAAACCTCTGCTTCAATTCATCGGGTACAGCGAAGCTAACACAAACAGCATTGTTTGTTTCTTGCTGAACTTCGGCAATTTTTAGCGAGTAAAATTGGGTATCCGACATCAGGACATCCTATATCTGTTTGAAGTAATCAAAAGGCTCTAAACAATTTGAGCACTTGAAGAGGGCTTTGCATGCGGTTGATGCAAACTCACTGATTCGTTCGGTTTGCTCTGACCCACAACGAGGGCAGCGAATGCCTTGCTCTGGTGTTAAGGCACAGCCGCCGACTTTGTTTTCAGGCGGTGCTATACCGTATTCTAATAATTGCTTTCGTCCCAAAGGAGACATGCTATCAGTCGTCCAAGCTGGCGCTAGCTTCATATTAACGGTGACATTTTGAATGCCTGCTTTATTAAGAGCTTCGGAAACATCCGCGCGAATAGTATCCATTGCTGGGCAACCAGAATAGGTGGGCGTGATACTAATGAGGTATTGCCCAGCCTCTAAAGTAACATCACACAAAATCCCTAGATCCCAAATACTAACCACTGGAATTTCAGGATCTTTTACTTCATCAAGTAAGTCCCAAATTTCTTGATGAACTGATTGCCGTCTATGGTGCAGACGCTCAACCCATGCCGCTGAGGTCACCACTCACAACTAGGGTTTGAACGATGTAAAAACTGCATTTCAGTTAGTAAGTGGCCAAGGTTTTCAGTGTGATAGCCAGTACGACCACCTTTTACTACCCAATCATCGTTTGGTCTAGTGAGCGTGGCTTCACTCAAAATGCTTTCTACCGTTGCTAACCATTCCGCTCTTAACGCTGTGTTATCAACGCCAACACGTTGGTCAGCTAATTGTTGTTCAAGCTCATCAAGTTCAAAGAGCTCGTGGGTGTAGCCCCACAGTGAGTCGATGGCTTTTTGCATACGCTTATGACTTTCTGCTGTCCCATCTCCTAAGCGGAGAGTCCAATCTCGACTGCGACGTAAATGATAGCGTGTCTCTTTAATTCCCTTAGCTGCAATCGCGGCGAGCGTTTCATCATTCGACTGCATAAGCTTTGGTAGATATAGCGAGTTAAACACATCGATAAACAATTGACGTACCGTCGAGTAAGCAAAGTCTCCGCGGGGTAGCTCATTGATTAGCAAATTACGAAACTCTCGTTCATCACGCAAAAACGCAAAGTCATCTTCCGTTTTTCCATCACCTGACAACTCAGCAGCATAGCCGTAATACATTCGTGCGCGCCCAATGTAATCTAAGGCTACATTACTCATTGCAATATCTTCTTCTAAGAATGGCCCGTGACTCGTCCACTCGGTAAGACGATGTCCCAAGATCAACGAGTCATCAGCGAGCCGCAGGGTATATTCTAGTATCGCGGTATTATTGAGTACTACACTCATAGTTCACCCATTTACATGTTATTGACAGCTTCAGGAAGCTTGTAGTAAGTGGCGTGACGGTATGGTTTATCATCTGACGGATCGTAGAAGCTTTCGCTATCATCTTCCTGTGAAGCGGTTATATCTTCTGATTTAACCACCCAAATGCTGACCCCTTCACTTCGACGCGTGTAGCAATCACGTGCATATTCAAGCGCCTGCTCAGAGTCTTCGGCGTGAACGCTACCCACGTGTTTATGGTCTAGCCCGCGACGTGAACGAATAAAAACCTCAAACAACACCATTGATTCGTTTGCCATAAGAACTCCTAAGCTGCTTGCTTGTGGGCTTTGTTGCGTTGTTTTTCACGATACGCTTGCATGGCTTCACGAACCCAAGCGCCTTCCTCATGTGCTGCGACATGGTGCTCAATACGTTGACGGTTACAATGACCGTTACCATTAATCACGCTATAGAACTCATCCCAATCAAGCTCACCACCGTCATAGTGACCGGTTTCTTCGTTCCACTTGATATCAGCGTCGGGGTGCTGCAGGCCGAGAAACTCGATTTGTGCAACCGTTTGATCGACAAACTTTTGACGTAAATCGTCATTGGTTTCACGCTTTATTTTCCATTGCATCGAGCGAGCTGAATGAGCAGATTCAGAATCATGTGGGCCAAACATCATTAACGCCGGCCAATAAAAACGATTCAGTGCATCCTGCGCTAACGCTTTTTGTGCTGGGCTGCCCTGTGCCAAGGCAATCATCATTTCATAGCCCTGACGCACATGAAAACTCTCTTCTTTACAGATGCGCACCATGGCACGCGCGTAAGGCCCGTAAGAAGTCCGCTGTAAAGAGATCTGGTTGACTATCGCAGCACCATCAACTAACCAGCCAATCGCACCGACATCTGCCCAGGTTTGAGTTGGGTAGTTGAATATTGATGCATACTTAGCACTACCGTCTTGCAGAGCAGCAATTAGCTCGGCACGAGAAATACCTAAGGTTTCAGTAGCACTGTACAAATAAAGGCCATGCCCTGCTTCATCCTGAACTTTAGACAGCAGCACTGCTTTACGTCGCAATGAAGGTGCACGCGTTAACCAATTACCTTCTGGCTGCATGCCAATAATTTCAGAATGTCCATGTTGTGAAATCTGACGAATCAGGTTCTTGCGGTAAGCTTTAGGCATCCAATCTTTAGGCTCTATTTTTTCTTCTGCCTCGATTTTCCGCATGAAGTTTTCCATCAATTTTTCTTCAGAACTCATTTTGAACTCCTTAACAAGGTTCGTTTCTTTATGCTGTTTCGGCATTCTTATTAGCTTATGCTTTAGCCACTAAAGTCAGTACATCGTAATTGGCAACCACTTCGCTGTCTTGATTGATAATCGTTGTATCCCAGCGTACTTCACCATATTCCTCAGTATCGCGATTCACTTTTTGCTTACAGGTGAACTGTACTTGCAACTCATCGCCTGCATAAACCGGTGCTGAGAATCGCAAATTATCCAGGCCATAATTCGCAAGAACCGGGCCTTCGTCTGGCCAAACAAATAAACCTGCTGCCATTGAAACTAAGAAATAACCATGCGCCACACGGTCTTCAAAGAACGGGTTACGTTGTGCCGCTGCTTTATCCATATGCGCGTAGAAGGTATCACCAGATAATTCAGCAAAAGCCTCGATGTCTTCAATAGTAATAACTCGTTTCTCAGTGATTAACGCATCACCTACTGACAATATTTCAAACGTCTTCTTGAATGGGTGAATACCATCAACATTACGCTTCGCGCCGGTAATCCAAGTATTCGTGATTGCCGATAGCATATCTGGTGAGCCCTGCACCGCAGTACGCTGCATATAATGCTTCACACCACGAATACCGCCCATTTCCTCGCAACCACCCGCACGACCCGGGCCACCATGAACCAAATGTGCTAGCGGCGAACCGTGTCCGGTTGACTCTTTTGCGCAGGCTTCATTAATCACAACCATACGCCCGTGGTAAGCCGCACAACCTAATACTATATTTCTAGCAACGTTAGGATCTGCTGTTATCACCGACCCAACCAAGCTACCTTTACCCATCGCCGCGATAGCGATCGCGTCGTCATCATTTTCATAGGGGATTAGTGTACTGACTGGGCCAAAAGCTTCGACGTTGTGAATAGCAGAGTCCGGATCATTAGCTGCGCCGTTATAAGCGAGCAGCACTGGCGAAATAAACGCACCATTTTCAGTGTTCTCGCCCATGACACTTAGACTGCTTCCTGTGCCAAAGTCACCGAACACCTTTTCGCACTGCTGTGAAAGCAGTTCAAGGCGCTCTTCTACATCGCGTCGTTGATCTAATCCAGCCAATGCACCCATGCGCACGCCTTCAACATCTGGATCACCCACCGCTATTTTCGCCAGCCGCGCCTTTAGCGCATCCCCCACCGCTTCCATCAAATTAGCAGGAACAATCGCTCTGCGTATCGCAGTACATTTCTGCCCTGCTTTCGCCGTCATTTCACGGGCAACTTCTTTAACATATAAATCAAATTCGACACTGCCAGGCTGAACGTCAGAACCAAGAATAGAGCAATTCAAAGAATCCGCTTCCATAAAAAATCGAGTTGCATTCTGAATAATGGCAGGCTGCTGTTTTAGCATTAACCCCGTACTTGCTGAACCCGTGAAACTCACCGCATCCTGACAATCCACATGCTTAAGCAAATCCCCAGTACTACCACAAACCAACTGCAAAGAACCTTCAGGCAAGATGCCAGACTCAATGATGTGCTTAACCATCAACTCCGTTAGAAAAGCAGTTTGACTTGCAGGTTTAACAATAACCGGAACGCCCGCTAACAGCTGAGGCGCAAGCTTTTCCAGCATGCCCCAACATGGAAAGTTAAACGCATTAATCTGAATCGCCACACCCTGAATCGGTGTGTATATATGCTGTGCGGTAAAGGTACCATCTCGAGAAATTATTTCTTGAGGACCGTCCAGATACACATTGCTATTCGGCATCTCCCGACGCCCTTTACCCGAATAAATAAACAGCGTGCTTATGCCACCCTCAATATCTATCCAAGAATCTGTTCGCGTAGCGCCAGTCGCTTTCGACAGCTCGTAAAATAACTCCTTACGCTCCATCAAATACTTAGCAAGTTCTTTAAGCTTCAACGCGCGCTGATGAAAAGTAAACTTTCGTAACGCAGGTCCACCCGCATCCCGTGCATAATTTCGAATATCCGCAAAATCCAGCCCATCACTAGAAATCTCAGCAACAGCGTCACCATTCACAGCATTCCTCAGAAGAACACCCGAGGCAGAAGACTCAAACCACTCGCCCTGAACATAACTTTGTAATTTTTTCACTGGTGGAATCACTCACTACTAAGAATTAAACTCAACAAACGCTGGAATGGAAGAGTCACGAAACTTACAGCTTTGTCTCTAAAGATGCTGGAATACTAATATGATACACAATTTCAGTCAATTCATTAATTTCCGTATCACAACTTAATCACGAGCAAAAAGAAGCCCGGGCTATGTCCGGGCTTCAAAATCTTAAAAGATCTTTCTAATAATGATTTTTCTGTTGAGTGAAGTAAATGTTTAGTCTGAGGAAGCTTTAACAGAAAATAAATCCCGTAAACACCATCGCCCCACACAGTTCCGTCAGCGGCTTATGGTATTTGCTTTACGAAGACCTTCCGAGCTCCTCACCCTTCCAGCACGCATTGAAATAGATAGCGAGGCGGCGCAGTAAATCAAATACCAAAAGCCGCCAACCACAACATCACTTCATACGACCAACCCAACGATCAGCCAACGTCTTAGCCGCATCACGGCCACCAAAGCCAAACGCCAGCGCAGCAGCAATGGCAACAGCACCAATCGTAAAGCCAAACGCCATATTCACAATATTATCCGCTAAGCCCATCGCTCTAAGGCCCATCGCTAAAACAAGTCCTAAAATCGCCAAACGAGCAATATTTGCCAAACCAGCATTGCCTGTTGCAGAAAGCTTATTGTAGGCCATCGAGCTAAGGAAGTTTCCAATCAAAAGGATCAAACCACCCACCAAGATGCCACCACCAAACTCTAGAATCTTAGCGAAGATCGTAGAAATAACGTCGATACCCAAGGTGTTAACCGCCGCAGTCGCCGCTGTTAACATCGCAAAGAACATAATCGTGCCAGTAATCAACTTAGTTGGAGTAAAGCTAGCACTAAACAAGCCCTGAACGCCCATTCTCTCAGGCATTGAATCTATATTTAGGCCTTCTAGAATTCCCGAAAGAATTGAGATAACGAACTTAACGATGAAGTATGTAACACCCAAAATAATTGCTGCACCAATGATGTTTGGAATCGCTGCCATCAATTTATTGATCATATCTGAAGCAGGACCACTGATCGCTGGGATATTTAATACGCCAAGTGCCGCAACCGCAATCGGTAGCAAGATAATCGCAAAAACAACTGATGCGCCGAGCTTAGACACCTTCAAGCTGTCGTTTCCAGTTTTTGCTAACAGCTGATGGTCTACTTTCTGCAAGCCTACACCAACCAACTCAGAGACAATCTTAGCGATTATCCAACCAGCGTAACCAATGACACCTGCACCAATAATGTTTGGTACTGCAGTGAAGAACTTCTCAACCATTTCTTTTAAGGGATCAAGAACACCTGTCAAGCCAAAGTGCTGTAGCACGGCCATCAATACAATAATAGTTAATGCTGCTTTGATTAACCCAGACACTGGAGAAACAAGGTTATGGTTTTGCAAAAATCCAACCTTGCCTAGCAGTTTCTTGATGATGCCGGCTAGAATCTTAACGATAAACAAACCAACAATTAAAATAATTAAGCCAAGCAATGCGTGACCTAATTTACCCGATGTTAATGCGCTAAGCATACCTGTGATACTTTCCATGACTCACTTCCTTTTACAAAATTTTACCTAATGATTGTTAGATCGATACGGCGATTCTTATTTCGCCCTTTTTCTGAACTGTTATCCGATATTGGCTCTGAAGCCCCTAAGCCTTCCACCTGAATTCTTTGAGTATTAATCCCTAAACCTACTAGCTGCTTTTTTAGATTTAGGCTTCTTTTGAATGAGAGCGTTAAGTTGTCTTCAGATGGCCCGGTGCTATCCGTATGCCCACGCAGTTTTATCTTAATATCTTTGTAGGTGTTGAGAATTCCAGCAACGCCAAGTATTTGGTTTGATGACTCTGGGTTTAATAAATCTGATCCAGGCAAGAAAGAAACACGGTCGAGGACTAATGTCTGCCTTGCATCATCTTGCAATATTGATTGCTTAAACTGACTTTCAAAGCCTTGCTCAGGGATCTGAATCGTTCGTCCATCAGGCAGATTAAAGTTAACGCGTACTAACTCATCTGACATCACAAATGCTTTTGTGACGGCCTTTTTGGCTGTAGTGCCTGGTTTTGGTTCTTTTTGCTGGGTCAACGTGTTCGAAGCTGCCGTTTTAGGCTGTTTCACTGAATCTGTATCGATAGGCTTTGGTGGAATTGCAAGTTCTGCCACACCTTGTTTGAGTTCAAGCTGCTTAGCGTTAAACCGAGCTTCATCTGCAAGCTGCTGCGCAGAAGTAGCAGCAGCTAATGCAGCGGCTTCCTTTTTTAGTTTGTCGCCATCACTAATTGTGGACTCTTGTGACTGAACACTCTTTTCACTCGAAGGGTCTTCTGATAACGGGGAGTTATTTTCAGCCGATGCTGATTCAATGTTATTCTTTTCACTGCTATCTTGTGCAGTATCATTGTCTGAATTAGCTTCAGCGTCCACCTCGGCTACAGCAGAGTCCTTGTCTACAGCAGGTTGATTTTTGTCGAGAGTCTCACTGACGTTGTCAGCGAGATTGCTGCTACTTGAGAGGTGGCTACTTTGAGGCACCTCATTCGACTGAAAAATCGTAGAGGCAGTGGGCTGAATACCCTGCATAAAAAACCAATACATCGCCCCAAACAGCAATATCACAACAAATGCAATAGAGTATTCTTGAGAAGGGGTTAAGGTTTGGTCAAAATCATCCTGATCAGACATTCTTCAAATGCTCCTTTTTTCACCACGATACTTCCAAATATGTTAGTAGTGAAAAAGGCTCATTCGGTTCATG
>CALKXC010000080.1 GCA_938004025.1 uncultured Leucothrix sp.
CGTTTGGATTCTTGGCATTATTCTTTTAGAAGAGGTCGTGAAATCCATTCCATTTCATATCAGAATGCTCAGTGGCGTCTGGAAACGAAGTTTAGTAAACCAATAGTGGACCTAAAGTATTAAACCTTTACACGGAGAAAATTTATGTTTGTGCATAATGAAGCGATCGAACTAGAAGATTTGGGTGATGGCGTAAGCCGCAAAGTATTGGCCCATTCAGACAATATGATGTCAGTTGAAGTGCATTTTGAAGAAGGCGCAATTGGCGCTGTGCATAATCACCCCCATGAGCAGCTAACCTATGTGCTTTCAGGTGAGTTTGAATTTACGATTGGCGATGAAACCAAAGTCGTCAAAGCGGGCGATACCATGTACAAAGAACCACATATCATGCATGGCTGTGTTTGTCTGAAGCCTGGTGTGCTGATCGATACGTTTACACCGATGCGTCAAGATTTTGTAGAACCTGCCGCTTAAGCAGGCTGACTATTTGGGCTGATGAAAAACTGATACCAAAGGTCAGTTTTTCTTTACCATAAGTCGAGAGATACGCACGACCAAATCTGCGTCTTATCGCGGGTTTGGTTGTTTTAAAAATGATAAATAATAAACAAAAATGATTTCTTATTAACTTTTTAACGGTATTTGCTCTCTAACCTGATGGTTTATAAAAACCATTACACCTGTTTTTTATATTTTTTCTCAAAAGCAGTCTCTTCCTTTGTCAAAGTTTCGACAGCTTATTGTTTCAATGTTAATAACCCATTAATTTAGCAACCTCTAATATTGACTGATAAAAACAAAGCGGTGGCCCCCTCCGGTTTGTATCAAACAATTATTCATTAGTGTCACTGAGTAGTTCATCAATAGTGAAAACACAGAATAAAAAAATAATAAGGTTTGTCACGTGAAAGCGATAACGAATACGGAAAACATGAGCAAAGATCTTGGCTCTGTGGTGAAGCGCAGCTTCTTAAAAACAGCGCTAATCCCAATCATGACGGTAGAGGTTGTTTTGCTCAGTCTGTACCTTGTGAGTAATCACTACATTGTTGAAAAAAATCTTGAACTGCTTCGAAACAATGCACTTGAAACGATTTCAGATATTTCCATTAGTGAGGCGAGAAATATTGATGATCAGCTGAGGGAAATTAGTCGTAACAATCGATCTCTACAAGTGGAACATCAAGCTCTTTTTACGCATGGTTTGTCACAAAAAATAACCTTCCTAGACTCAGCGATGAATGAAGATTTCGGTGAGATCCATAAATTTGGGCATTCGAGTGTTTTTGTCTCTTCTAATACGGACTTAGGCCCAGAAGTCAGTGAGAAAATTGTAAGAACGGAAAAGATGGAAGTCCGCTTTGGGACATTGGTTGATAGCAACCCAAATCTGGTGTCGTCACAGTTCATCTCTTGGGACAACGTGGTTCGCATGTATCCTTTTGTTGAAGATTTCTATGACAAGTATCCCTATGATTTTGATTTAACGAAAACCAAATCTTATTATTTAGCAAATGAAACAAATAACCCAAGTCGTGAGTCTGTTTGGACTGACCCATATTTAGATCCCTCGGGAAAAGGGTGGATGCTCTCTAATCTTACCCCTGTTTATAAAAACAATTTCCTAGAGGGCGTAAATGTTCTCACCGTGACTCTGAATACTTTTTCCAAGCATATCCTGTCTAAGGATTTGCAGTGGAATAGTGGCGGCTTGGTCATGGATCAGCATGGTAATATTTTAACCATGTCACGCTCTGCCGAGAAATTCCTTGGGCTTTCGGATGTAAAGAATTACAACTTAAAAGATAAGCCGGAAAATCAAGCAATTACACGGCCTACAAAATTCAACCTGCTTAAGCAAAATACGATGACAGGGATGTACTTCTCAGAGTTCTTCAATGGTAATGAAGAATCAATGGAGTTTGCCTTGCAGGGTGAGGATTACCTAATTACTAAAAGAATCATTCCAGAAACAGGTTGGCAGTTATTTATTCTGACCCCTCTCAATATTGTTTATGAACCCATAAAAATAGAAGAAGCGAAAATAGAACGGCTTTGCATGATATTTTTGGGCTTGGCTGTTATTTTTTATATTATATTTTTCATTCGCTTGACGAAGTCGGCAAAAAAATTGTCCATGAGAATCACTAAACCTGTCGAACAAGTGACTCATATGATTACAGCCTATGAGTCAGATGATGCGACCCATAAAATACACGAGCCGGTGCATATTACTGAGCTTGATAACTTGCTTAGTATGAATTTCAAAATACAAAAGGCTAAGATTCGCTACCAGAAACTTAGCAAAGAAATGAACGTCAAGAACAAGCAGCTCAAAACGCTTGCGATTACCGATCAATTAACACAACTTTATAACCGATTAAAGCTGGATGAAGTGTTGGCTTATGAAATTGCGCGTGCTTTAAGAGATAAGTCCCCTTTGACCGTCGCTATTATCGACATAGATAAATTTAAATCAGTCAACGATACCTTTGGCCACCAAATTGGTGATGCAGTATTGATTGGTGTGGCTGGAGTCATGCTTAAAAATATTCGGTCGACCGATACCGTTGGTCGATGGGGAGGCGAAGAGTTTATGTTAATTTTACCGAACACGCCGCTTGAAAGTGCAATTGAGCACGTCAATCACCTCAGAAAAAAAATAGAGGGTAGTCAATTTAACCCTGTTAAGCAGGTTACCATCAGTGCAGGATTAGCCAGCTGCGTTGAGTTTGGCTGTGCCAAAAGACTGGTTGAAGATGCTGACCAAGCGTTGTACGAAGCAAAAAACAACGGGCGTAATCGTGTTGAGGCCGCACCGATGGCAATCCCTCCAGCTGATCAAAAGCACATCGTTGCTGTTTAAACAGGATTACGTATTGTACTAGCCCTCTGCTATTGTAATCACCAGTACTTGATTGCTATGTTATCGATAGAGAAATGTCCCATTCGGTAAGGAGATGCTTTATGCAATCGGATAATAAAAATGGCAATTTTCTGAGTGATTCTCAGATTACTCAGTATTGGGAT
>CALKXC010000081.1 GCA_938004025.1 uncultured Leucothrix sp.
AGTAACGGTAGTAATCACCGACATAGCCTGTTTGCATTTGAGTTTCGGCTAAGAGTTTACCGCTATCCAATGTTTCGTATTCACCCAGTTTTTGAGTGTTTGCTTCAACCAATTCAGCTAAGCGATACAGCAACTTACCGCGCTGTGTCGCTGTCATTGCAGGCCATGGACCTTCATTTAAAGCACGACGCGCAGCTTTTACGGCACGATCGACATCGTCAGGGCTGGTACATGCAAAACTTGCCCAAGCTTTACCAGTCGCAGGGTTAATACTTTGCATGGTTTGACCCGTGCTGCCGTCAGTCCACTGACCATCGATATACATTTGAAACGATTGAATTTGCTGCGTCATGATAAAGTTCTCTAAGCGACCTGATAGGCGATACTCTATCACTTGTGACGTGAACTTTAACTATGAAATATTGATAGCTGAGCGTGAATTTTGCTTTAAGAAATTAAAAGAGAAAATTTCAAACACTGCTTACGGGGAAAGCTTTTGTTTTGAGTCAGGCATCAATTACTAGATTCTAAAAAATCGCATGAAACGACCTTGTCTAAGCAGACCGCGTTTCGTCCCATTTCTTTAGCTTGGTAAAGTGCCTTATCGGCTCGTACCAGAATTTGTGAAGCAATTTTATCGTGCAGCCCAACCTCCGAAACACCTATGCTAGAGGTAAATTTTATGGTTCCAATGTCAGTAGCCACGCTTAAAGAAGCAATTTTTTTCCTTAGCGCTTGAGCCTTAGGTTCAGCTTCACGAGCATCCATATTTGGAATCAAAATGGTAAATTCTTCTCCGCCAGTTCTCGCCACATGCCCCATCTTCCCAAACATTGACTGGCATACCTTCGCGACCTGCTGAATCACCTTGTCACCTGCCGGATGCCCATATTTGTCATTGACCCTTTTAAAATGATCAATATCCAAGGCTAAGACTGTAAATACATTTTCAGTTTTAAAGAAACGAGACATCTCAAGCTCAATCGCTTCATCAAAGGCTCGACGATTAAGCAAACCACTGAGCGGGTCATGTCTAGATAGCTGGTCGAGTTTGAATTCAAGCTCTTTGCTTTCCGTCACATCCCTTTCGATTGCGACAAAATGAGTAACTTTCCCATCGGTACCCCTTAATGGCAGGATATTCATGTCAAGCCAATAGCCTTCGCCATTTTTACTATAATTTTTGATCGTTACCCTAACAGGTTCCTGTTTGACCAGTGCATTACGTATCTTATCTCGCGTTTCAGGGTCAGTGTCAGCCGACTGCAGCATTCTAGGATCGCCGCCTACTGCTTCTTCATAACTATAACCCGTTAATCTAGTGAAGGCTTTGTTAACATAGACAATTTCAGGGCCTGGCGAGCTGATCGGCCAAGCTTTTGTCACGACAATGATGTCGCCCGCTTCCTCTATGATATCTTTAAAATCGAAACCAAATCCTGACATAATATATTCTTTTTATTTAAGTTTTATAAAGACTATAGCATCAATATAATGAATTGCTTATTAATCAGCGGGCCCGGCACCTCTGCGAGACTCTTCAGTCGCAGGAACATAAGTAAGGTGAGCTAAAGATTCTAAAGCTTGCCAATCGCTAGCCTCGACGGATTGACCAAGGACTCCTTTTTCTTGAATCAATGCCTTATTCAAGCTGACACCAGACTCTAAGTAAGAACAACTCACTTCTGTCAGCTCACTCGTCGCAATACTGGCATTTTCTTGAATATAAATAACGCCTTCTAAACAGCTGATGTTAGTGCCTAGCCAATGCAAATTTAAACCTGCACTTGTTGCTTGGCTAAGCTGAGTCAAATAGGGAAGTAACAGCAACGGGTAAACAACGTGATTTATTTTAATGGATTGCTCAACGCCATCGTAACCAGCATCACATAGGCTGGCGCCAACCAACAAGGGGCATTTTGGATTTGAGCCTTGATAATGCTCGGCGTTTTTTTGTCGTTCCGTTAAGTAAGCAGCTAAAAGCTCAGTACTCGGCAATTGATGTGCTGCCAACCAACGTGCAGCTTTTCCAGCTTCTTCTGCATAACCCCAAGACAAGCCCGAGCCTCGAGCAGCTTTCTTACAAGTCGCGTCGATTTCGCTTAAAGAGTAAATCATGCCTGCCCGACCTGAAGTGGTGGATAGGCCCAATCATCAGCTGATTGCTCATGAAGCTCGAATGGGAACGGTGCGTTCTGGAACATGGTGATTCTTACCCAACGATCTGAGCGAGGGTCAAATCGGGTCGCACCAAAAAACGAAAGCTTCAAACGCAATAAATCAATCGGCAGCATATCGTGAGCGATCAAGTTATTTTGGATTTCCATGTATGGATATTTTCTAGCAAGTTGCGCGCGCCTGACGATATGCCGGAATTGTGGATTAGCCAGAAGGAATTCAGCAAGCAGTGAATCTTGCTTATGGCTCGATAAAGCTTCAGCCAACTGAGCGATGTGCCATGCAACGCAAAGCGGCTGTTCTAACTCCATACCCGGCTCATCAAAACGCTCGCCTAAACGAGGCTCTAACTTCTCTTCTGAGACATACCAAAAGCGACTGCGCGCCTGATCAGTCACAAAATCCATCTCCAGCGCCCAAGCGTAATGTTCTTTGAGGCTGCTCAACATCTCGTTAACGCTCATTCGTCCATCAATCAACGTTAGGGTTTCATTAGCATCCATGCAGTCCGTTAGGCCGTCCACTAGTTCTGGATAGGGCTCTAACATCAACATGGCTACCTGCTCTTGTGTTTCTTCACTAAGATGCTCTTCAGCCCACAGATATAAATGATTCCATGCAAGCTCTTGCTGAGAATCGAAGCCATCGAGATAGTCATCAAACTTCGTCAGTTCTTGTCGAAGTGTTGTTATTTTTGGTTTTTGAATCGGGTGCTCAGATTGCCACTGATCTGCATTGATTCGAGCTCTTTTCACGAAATCTCTAAAGCTAGCATAAGCTTCATTAGTCACCTGTTGCTGAGAACGAACTCTGGAAAAAGCTTCTTCTCTTGCCATTATCCAGTTATTGAGTAGCAAAGGATGGTTCACAATAAACGGCGCCATGCCCAACCCAGTGGAGTTACCTACACCGAAACAACGGCGAATCTCAGGCTTCATTGTGACGGCCTTATCAGCATCAATACATTTTGCAGTATGCTCAACCAGATCTAAAGTGAAAGTACGAATCAACCAAACCGTCAGCATCTCAGCTTGAAACGGGCCTGATAACTCTTCACGGTTTTGGATGAAGTCACGATCAGCCGCGCCGAATTTGCCAGAACCATAAACCGCTGTAGTTCGCATGAGATAGCCAACTTTAGCGATCTCTTCAGGATCAGGTTGTTCACCACGCGCTAGGGTTTCAGCAACGCTACTGAACAAACGTACCGAGCGATTTGCGCGAGATAACGTTAGCTCTTTACCCGAAACACGACCCGCTTCTTGCTTGGGGACATTGGCTTCGAGGCGTTGTAAATCCTCTTCTGTTGGTACGCCGTCAAATAATGTGAAAGTTGAATCCCATGCTTCTGCAATTACACGATCAGAGCGTAATTCAGGCGGGAGGTCATGAGCGAATGCAACGAGGGAGTAAGTTCGGTTTGGGCCTTTAGCTTGGTAAACTGCGCGGCCAACACCTTTTTGATTGATGTCCCAGACACTGCGTTCGAACTGCCAGTTTTCTCGTTTTATACGACGTAATAAAGTGCGCATAAAAGATAAGCGAGATTGGTGCGCGCTGCCCATTCGTGAAAGGCGCATGACATTTTCTGGGGTGCGGTGGAATTCGCTGCCTTGCCAAGCGTTTTGTGTCGCATTTTCTTGCATAACAAGATTCCTCCTTCAAAACCACTTAAAATTCAGTTGAAAAACTCACTGCTTAACTAAAAACTCTTTTGAGAAATAAGGTATGAAGCGATGAATATGATCATCTAAATCTTCAGAGTCCTTCATCCATGGCTCTATCTCGAGCACGCGGTCTTTATAATCTTCATTCTTCTTAAATGCCTGAAACTGCTTATCTTTAAAAAGCTCATAATCAAGAAGGTCGTATCTTCTTTTCTCGGTAAGCTGGCCATTCTTTATTTCAAGGAGCAGATAATGAGTGTAGATACTATGGCGGCTACCGAATGAATAGTTAACCATCTCACCATAAGGAAGTACTAAAATCCCAGAAAACCAATCAAGAACAGTTGACTGGTTATTCTTAAACATCTCGTGCTTAACTGACTTAGACTCAGAGTGGTAAGGTTTATTTATAAGCATCCTAGACATAGTGAGATCATGTAAACTCAGCAGATTATCTTTAACTTCAAAAGTTGCTTTGTAGCCTCTATGCAGATTAAAAGAAAACAGTTCGGCTTTTGGCTTTCTGTTAGGGTGCTCTGCAAAATACTTTTCTAGTGGATAAAAGTGCAAACTGTATTCATAACCTTCAAACAACACTTTATCAGGGCTCTGAACTGATGCTTGAGTTTTAGAAACTGTTGTCAGTAATAAGAGAATTAAAACAATTAGTTTTTTCATCGATATCAAATCCTTGTTTTAAAATACCATTTCACTCTAAAAAACTACTGACTACCAAAATTCTCCTCAAAGAACCGTAACCAATTATTACCCATCACCTTATGCACATCAGTCTCATCGAACCCAACGGCTCTTAAACCAGACTCAATATTAGAAAAGTCCTTATTCCCGCCAAACCATTCCGGCATATCTGGGAAGCCTGCATTACTAGCAGATCCTTCACCATAATCAATCTGCTTCGTCCAACGACCGACCCGCATCCATTCAACAACCGAGTCCGGTTGGTCCTGACAAAG
>CALKXC010000082.1 GCA_938004025.1 uncultured Leucothrix sp.
TGTGCTACCATTGCCCCTCGTGGTAAGTCTGCCAATTTTGGTAAAAAGTGAGGCCTTGGTGTATCAATATATAGACAGTCAGGACAGTCTGACTGAGTTTGTTAATAACATTCGCTCATCCGAATGGATTGTTATTGATACCGAGTTTATCCGTGAGAAGACTTACTATCCACAATTATGCCTGATACAAATTGCAGCAGGTGAGCACCTAGCCTGTATAGATCCTATTGTTTTAAAAGATCTATCGCCTCTTTATTCTATTTTTCATGACCCAAATATAGTCAAAGTGTTTCATGCTGCACAGCAGGATCTTGAAATTCTTTATTTTGATAGTGGCAAGGTGCCTGCTCCAATTTTTGACACTCAGCCAGCAGCTTCAATTCTTGGGATTGGAGATCAAATCGGCTATGCAGGCCTCGTTGAGAACTTACTTGGCGTCAGCCTAGCCAAAGCAGAGTCACGGACGGATTGGTCGAGAAGACCTTTAAGTACCGCGCAGCTCGAATACGCTATTGATGACGTGCGCTATTTGCAAAAACTATACCCTTTAATCTTAGAGAAACTGAACAAAGGTAATAGGCTACACTGGCCTAATCGAGACTTTGAACGATTGGCCGATCCTGAAACGTATCAGCTTAACGCAAGAGCACGCTGGCAAAAAGTGAAAGGCTTGCAGAACCTCAAGCCGCAACAGTTATCAATCCTACGGGAGTTGGCTGCGTGGCGTGAGCAAGAAGCATCCGAGCGTAATCGACCGAGACGTTGGATTATTGGTGATGAAATCTTGGTTGATCTAGCAAGAATACAGCCTGATGATATTGAAAGTATAGCGGCAATTCGAGGCGTAAATGCAGACCAAGCTAAGCGTTACGGAGCACTTTGGATAGAATGTATGGAGGCTGGATGCAACGCGCCCAAAGAAGAATGGCCTGTAATGAAACGCCATCAAAAACCAAGTCCTGATGTTGATGCGATAGCAGAGTTGTTAATGTTAGTGATTCGTTTAGAAGCGGAAAAGCAAGGCATTACGGCTTCTGCAATTGCCAGTAAAAAGCAAGTTGTCAGCATGTTACAAGAAGATAGGCCAACATTATTTGATGATTGGCGAGGCGGTTTAGTCAATGATGTCATGATGAAAGTACGCCAAGGAGAACTAGTGATTGGTGTAGTCGATGGCAAGTCGCAGCTTATTGAGCGTTCATAATTTTAGATACAAAGATTAATAGTAGAGTTAGGTATGTCTGGAAACACGTTTGGAAAAAGTTTTACCGTAACATCATTCGGCGAAAGTCACGGTTTAGCAATTGGATGCATTGTCGATGGTTGTCCTCCTGGGATGGCATTAACCGAGGAGGATATTCAAGGCGATTTGGATAGACGTAAACCAGGCACCAGCCGGCACACAACGCAGCGTCGAGAGCCTGATGCCGTTCAGATTTTGTCAGGTGTATTTGAAGGTAAAACGACCGGAGCACCGATAGCGTTAGTGATAAATAATGTTGATCAGCGTTCAAAAGACTACTCCAATATCTTAGATCGTTTTCGCCCGGGGCATGCTGACTATACCTACTATAAGAAATACGGCTTTCGTGATTATCGAGGTGGTGGACGTTCTTCCGCTAGAGAAACCGCGGTGCGGGTTGCTGCGGGGAGCATAGCCAAAAAATATTTGTTAGAGCGCTGTGGTGTTGAAGTGCGTGGTTACTTGTCTCAGCTTGGCCCCATTAAAGCGGAAAAGTTTGATTGGGATGAAATCGAACGCAATCCATTTTTCTGCCCAGATGCTGATAAAGTTCCAGAAATGGAAGCTTATATGGATGCTTTACGTAAGGAAGGTAATTCTATAGGGGCAAAAATTACCGCGGTAGCAACAGGCGTTCCTGTCGGACTTGGTGAGCCAGTGTTTGATCGCCTCGACGCAGATTTAGCCTTAGCGATGATGAGCATTAACGCTGCTAAAGGTGTAGAAATAGGTGCTGGTTTTGATTGTGTCACCCAAAAAGGCACTGAGCATCGTGATGAAATTACTAGTGAAGGTTTCTTAAGTAATCATGCGGGGGGAGTGCTGGGCGGTATTTCCTCTGGGCAAGATATTCTTGTTCACACGGCTTTCAAACCAACCTCAAGCATGCGTTTGCCCGGCCGAACGATTGGGCTAGATGGCGAAGCCAAAGAAGTAATTACTAAAGGTCGCCATGACCCATGTGTAGGAATTCGCGCAACACCTATTTGTGAAGCAATGTTAGCACTGACTCTGATGGATCACTTACTAAGACATCGCGCTCAAAATTCCGATGTGGTTACAGACTTACCAGATATTCCAGCCCAAGCTTAATAGGCAGCTCGATGGAGAGTGATTTCTCAAAAGCATTTCTAGTGAAGGTGTGGGTGATTAATTCAGTTAGCTGAGTGAGAGAAGCAGGTCACCGACACCGAAACGAATTAACAAGAAATGCGTTAGCCACTAAAGCTGAAAGTAATTTACCATTGCGAGAATGATTTCATCTCTCCAAATGAGTGCGATCAATCCAGCAAGTGCCAACCAAGGGCCGTATGGTATTGGCTGGCTGTTTTCTTGGTTCTTCATCTTCATGACAATAATACCAATCACCGCACCTAAGCAGGCGGAAGCAAAAATCGTAAAAGGGATGACTTGCCAACCACCCCAAGCACCAATGGCGGCTAGAATTTTAAAGTCACCGTAGCCCATGCCTTCCTTGCCAGTAACTAGTTTAAATAATTGATAAACACTCCAAAGCGATAAGTAGCCAAAAATTGCACCCAGAACTGCGCTGTGTAAATCAATAAATAAACCAAAATAATTCACAACCAAGCCTAACCACATTAGCGGCAAAGTGAGGTTGTCTGGTAACAGCATAGTATTGACGTCGATCATACCGAGCGTGATCATTGTCCAAGCAAAAACTAACATTGCGAGCATTGGCCAGCCATAGCCAAACTTCCAGGCAATAAACATCGATAATACTGATGTCAGTATTTCAATAATAGGATACTGTATTGATATTCTAGTCTTGCAGCCTTTACATTTGCCTCCAAGCATTAAGTAACTTAATACTGGAATGTTTTCCATCGAGGAAATAGGGTGGTTGCAGGTAGGGCAGGCGGACCTTGGAACAAATAAGTTAAAGCGCTCTGTCTCTTTGGCGACATAATCAGGGTTGTCGGCATTTAGGTGTTCGTGACACTCGGCATCCCACTCTCGCTGTAGCATTACAGGCAAGCGATAAATGGCGGCGTTGAGGAAGCTGCCTATCAGTAATGAGAAAAAGCCGACGGTTCCTATTAACAAAACTGGGTTTTGCTCAATAAGTGTTATTAACTGCATGTAAAACCCCTTTAAAGACGCGCCCCTTGCAACATCTTGTCTTTCAATAGTTTAGGCCGCTTGAAGAAGCGGCCTAAGTGATTGTAATGTCGATCTATTAGCCTACAGCTGCACCCAGTTTGAAGATTGGTAGGTACATAGCGATAACCAATCCACCAATAATGACACCAAGAACAGCCATTACTAATGGTTCAATCTGCTTAGAAAGTGTGTCTACTAAGTCATCAACTTGTTCTTCAAAGTACTCGGCAACCTTATTCAACATTTCTTCCAATCGGCCTGACTCTTCACCAATTTTAGTCATTTGCACAACCATACTTGGAAAGCGTTGGGTCGTAAGCATTGAGGTGTTTAATTGTACACCTTTTGATATGTCGTCTTTTATTTGAAGTGTAGCATTTTGAAACAGACGGTTTCCGGTGCTTCCTGCAACAGAGTCCATTGCTTCAACCATCGGTACACCAGCTGCAAACATAGTCGCCAGAGTTCTAGCGAAACGAGCGATAGCGGACTTTTCGATAATAACGCCCATTACAGGGAGCTTAAGGACCATACTATCAATAAAGACATTGAATTTTTCCGAACGGAGTTTTGCCTGTTTAAATGCAATACCAGCAACGATTAAGAATAATAGAGGTTGCCACCAAGAAGCTTGTAGCCATTCAGAAAGCCCAATAACCCAAAGTGTAAAGGCTGGAAGGTCTGCGCCAAAACTCTCAAATATACTTTTAAACTGAGGAATTACCCAGATTAACATGATGCATGAAACCACGGCTGCCATGATCAAAACCATTAATGGGTACATCATGGCTTTTTTGACTTTCGATTTCATTGACTCACTTTTTTCTTTGTAAGTCGCAATCTTTTCCAGCATATCTTCCAAAGATCCAGAATGCTCACCCGCTTTAACCAAGCTTACAAAGAGATCATCGAAGTGTTTTGGGTGATTGCCTAATGCGGTTCCAAGGTCAGCTCCGCCTTCAATATCTTGGCGAATTTTCTTAATCAGGTCTTGCATGCCGGCTTTTTCGTGACCATTGCTGATCAACTCTAGCGACTGAACCAAGGGTACACCAGAGCGCATCATGGCAGTAAGTTGGCGTGCAAAGTATGCGATATCCGCAGGTCCAATGCTTGATCCAAACATTGGTTTACGTTTTGCTTTAATCACTTTGGGCTGAATGCCTCGGCGACGCAAAGTTGCACGCAGCATGTTTACATTTGCGGCCTGTTCTTCTCCGCGAACTTTGACGCCCGCTTTATTTTTACCTTCCCAAATAAATATTGGGGGATCTTTAATTGGCGCTTTTTTTGCTATTGTTGCCATAGTTTAATCCTTTGTTACGCGTTCAACTTCAGCAATGGTGGTAACACCTTGCCGAACCTTTTCTAAAGCCGATTGGCGTAAGTCGTTAACGTTTTCTTCTTGTGCTAATTTAGCAAGTTCTAAGGCATTTCCATTTTCCATAACCAGCTTTCCCATTCTGGGGGAGATGGGCATGACCTGGTAAATACCGACACGTCCTTTGTAGCCATTTGAGCATTCTCCACACCCATCAGCTTCGTAGATTTTCAACGACCCTACCTCTTCTTCCTTAAATCCTGCATGAATCAGAGCTTCCGGTGGGATATCTGATGGTTTTTTGCAGCTTTTACATAACCTTCTAGCGAGTCGTTGAGCGATGATTAAGTGAACGGTAGAAGCGATGTTAAACGGTGGGATTCCCATGTTTAACAATCGAGTTAAAGTTTCAGGTGCACTGTTAGTGTGAAGTGTCGAGAGAACCAAGTGACCTGTCTGGGCCGCTTTAATTGAGATTTCAGCCGTTTCTAAGTCACGTATCTCACCAACCATGATGATATCGGGGTCTTGTCGAAGAAAGGCCCTCAAAGCACTTGAAAAAGTTAGTCCCACTTTTTCATTAACATTAACTTGGTTAATCCCAGGAACTTGAATTTCGGCTGGATCCTCAGCGGTGGAAATATTTTTTTCAGAGGTGTTTAAAACATTTAGGCAGGCGTAAAGCGTCACTGTTTTACCACTTCCCGTTGGGCCAGTAACTAACATCATGCCGTCAGGCTTAGCAATAGACTCCATGAGGTCTTTCGTTTGTTTTGCATCAAATCCAAGATTATCGATTCCTAACGCTGCCGTATCTGAGTCCAATATCCGCATGACGATTTTTTCGCCATAGAGCGTTGGTAATGTATTCACACGAAAGTCTATAAATTTTTCATCACCCACTTGAAAGTGAATCCTCCCATCTTGTGGGATGCGTCGCTCAGATGAGTTGAGCTCAGACATGACCTTGATACGTGAAGTTAGTTTCCGAGCAATCGCTTTGGGCGGCATACTAACCACTTGTAAGATGCCGTCAATTCTAAAGCGAACACGTAAGATTTTTTCGTAAGGCTCGATATGGATATCTGAAACGCCCTTTTTGATCGCATGAGACAGCAACTCGTTAACAAACTTAGTAACGTCCACACCTGCGTCATTAGTCTCATCTTTACCTTGCTCTAGGTTTTTGGTTCCTACGACGAGGTCTTGGCTATGTGCTTCTGAGGTAATAACTAGTCCGGCTGCGATTCCATCGCTTCCGTCAGAGCCATAAACAATTTTCTGTAACTTAGAGTGCTCAACTATAACGGGTTCTGGAACCAGTTTGGTTGTCACCTTAATGTCATTTAATTCAAAACTGTAGTGCGGATCCGATACTGCAATAATCAGCGCGCCGCCGATAGTAAACAATGGTACTGCCATTAGTTTGCGCATCATGTCTTCAGGAATGAGCTGTTTCATTTCAGTCGAAATTTTTATGGCATCTAAATCGACGAGACTCATACCATATTGGTTGCTACAGGCTTGGGCTATCTCAGTAGAGTCTACGAGTTGCCGCTCCAGCATATAGGTTACAATTGGCTTCTGTTGATTAGAAGCATCTTTCACAGCACGTATTGCAGCTTCACGTTTGAGTTTGCCATTATTAACAAACTGCTGGACGATAGATGGCAACGATGTTTCAGTGCTTGTAGTCATATGCGTAGGGTAAATATCAGTTATTTTTATAATTATGTTGGTCATGCTACGACTATTTTGAAGCAGATTAAAGCAGTCTCAGACAGTCGGTTAAATGCTCGAGTATGTTATTATTTAATATCAAAAAACGTAGATAGAAGTATATGTCGGTTGTCATAAAGCGGGTGCAGTTGAGTAAAAATAATGAATAGAATTATCGGTATAGACCCAGGTTCTAGAATAATGGGTATTGGTGTAATCGATAGTGATGGGCGTTATAATAAGCACGTTTTCAGCACTTGTGTGCGTATGGGAAAAGAGTCATTTCCAGAACGTTTAGGGATTATTTTTCGTGCGATTACAGAGATTATTCAAACCTATCAACCTACCCAGATGTCTGTTGAGCAAGTGTTCGTCTCTAATAACCCTTCTTCTGCACTCAAGCTAGGCCAAGCGCGTGGTGCGGCCATTTGTGCAGGAGTGATGAGTAATTTAGAGGTACATGAATACAGTGCGCGAGCGGTAAAGCAGTCTGTTGTTGGTAAAGGCAGTGCTGATAAAGATCAAGTCCAGCATATGGTTAAAATTCTACTCAATCTATCCGGCAAAATTCAAGTTGATACCTCTGATGCATTAGCCGTTGCATTAAGTCATGCGCACAACGGCGCATACAATGCTAAAATTGCTAGAGCTCTCGGAAAATAATATTCCCGTCTGCTAACTTATCTACATCATTACTATATAAAGAGAATACAGAATGATAGGAATGCTCCGTGGCAAGCTTATTGAACGCCAAGCACCCGATTTAATGTTGGACGTAAACGGTGTCGGTTATGAACTGCAGGCCTCAATGATGACCTTTTATGACTTACCTGAGTTAGGTCAAGAAGTCACTTTGCACACGCACTTTGTGGTTCGTGAAGACGCGCAAATATTGTATGCATTTAGCTCAACTGCAGAGCGCTCTTTGTTTCGGACTTTACTAAAAGTAAATGGCGTTGGGCCAAAGATGGCGCTGGCTATTGTTTCAGGTATGACGGTAGATGAATTTGCAGAGCGAGTTAAGGCAGGGGATGCTATCGGTTTAACACGCCTTCCGGGTGTAGGTAAGAAAACAGCCGAGCGATTAATTATAGAAATGCGGGATGGTTTGCCTAAAACTAAAGACGCAAGTTCAGCTCAAAGTGCTTCGAAACCTGACCAGCTATCGATAAAAAGTAACCCGGAAGAAGAAGCAGTGAATGCCTTGTTGGCACTTGGTTATAAACCTACTGAAGCTAGCAAGATGGTGAGTCGCCAAGCTAATCAAGATTTGTCAGTTGAAGCGATGATTCGTAATGCACTCAAGGAGTCCTTATCATAATGGAAGATGATGGGCGCGTGATATCACCAGTGGCAGGCCTTGATGAATTGCTTACAGAGGAAAAGATTCGTCCTCAGTATTTGCGCGACTATATTGGGCAACCTGCTGTTC
>CALKXC010000083.1 GCA_938004025.1 uncultured Leucothrix sp.
TGGCACAAACATTCAGGTGATGTCTTCCTGCTGTATGCAGGACTGCCTACCTACGTAGTAGTAAAGGAGAGCTGTTAATGCCTAGAGTATTTAAAGAGTGGAGCTGTGGTACTAGTGGTACTGGCGATGGCCTGACGGAAGCGGAAGTCCTTGCACTGGCAGTCAAGCCAGATTATGAAGCAGATGAAAATGATGCAGATGGGATTTTAAACCTCCCAGACCTATCACAATCTGAAACTTTCAACGTTGATAAAGCAGCGGCTGGTGAGTATGTCCAAGGCGTATCTCACATACTATGGAATGGACACCAATACATATTAAACACCGATGCAGTGTTGCAAGCTGCTCGCGGGAATACGGATACGGTTGATCAGACTGTTTTGCCTAGCGCGGGTGACGGGTCAAGCTCTAGCGACTGGGTAGTAAAAGATTTAGACGCACTATGCTTAACTTCAAGCTCGGCGGTTTCGGGTGTAGTCATTCAATCGTCTATTGCCCCTAGCTTTGATTCAGATTTTGTAGTTGTGGGGCTAGGTACTTTAGGTGCTGAGTTTAGGAAAATTGCATCTTCTTCAGGCACCTCAGTTACAGTAGATATTGCCTTCTCCAATGCGCACGCTGAGGGAGATAAGATTCTGTTTCTTTCCGAGAATAGAGTTAAAACATCATGGTTTAATGATGCCACAAGTTCTGATGTTGAGTATGTGCAAGCAGCAGTTGATCAAGCTATTGAGGGCACTGTTGTTGACTTTGAGGGGCGCACATATGCATTCACACCTACAGCCACTACAGGCAGCGCAGCCGTACTAGCCGATACTGGAGCAACTGCCGATGCGGTTGATTTTTATAGTGTAAAGTTGTTCAATAAAAGAAATATTAAATTAGAAGGGAATGGTGCGCAAATAACTTCTCCGAGAGGTTATGATTTTTTATATATATATTGCGAAAACATAGAGCATACGGGGTTTTATCATAGGGGTGATGTGGATGTATTAGATCCAGCGACTGTCGTTCCTGCCAACTTTGAACCAGCGGCAGTTCAGTTGCAATTTTGTTTTAACGCAAGCATTCATAGAAATGTCATATCAAATCAGTATAGAGGCGTAGATTCTAGGCTTTCATCGGATGTAAAAATTTACGACAATCATGTGTCTTTGACTAGATACATGGGCGTAGCTTTATACGGAACACTGACAAATGTTCCCGGCTGGACGCTGCAAAATGTGTTCAATGATGCGTTTTCAATTGCTCCAGTTGGCGATAGGAGTAGAAATGATGTATATGGAAATACCATCAGACAGTTTAGCGGGGTTGGTATTTATTTAACGTCATTTGGGTCAGCATTTGGGAATGTTATTAGTACAAATTATGATAGCGGCCAGTTGCCCATAACGTTTATTACTGGAATAAATGTATCTACAGGGCTGTGTTCTGTTGAGAATAATGACATCAGAATCCCTGATTCAATCTCGGGTGTTTTAGATGGTACGATTTCTGTTGTTGGGGTCAATGTAAGATTTGAAGACTCTCTCAACGCATACTCTCTCAGGCCGAGAGTGTGCGGAAATCAAATATACGGCGGCATGTTTTCAGTGCAAATTGCCGAATGCAGAAATGCCATTGTTAGTATGAATCAGTGCGCTCAATACTCTAAATCTGGAATAAATATTGTTGCTTCTGATGTCTTGGGTTCGGATATAAATGGAGTTGATATCACTCACAATGTCATTGCCAATGTAAATCCAGCCACAACCGCTTCGCTTACCTCTTATCAGTGGGTTGGCGGTATAACCTTATCAAGAGATGGTGATCCTGAAATTATCGCTCTTAATATATCAGACAACACTTTTGACCGTAAGGTTTCCGAAATAGTAGATGCAACGGCTAGAACTAATCATGCAGCCGCTATAGTTGCTTACTCGAAAACTGCGGACTCCATTACGATCCTGCCCAACAATATCACGCCGGATTCAGGGCATATAAGAAGCGCGACCAATAGCATCTATGTAGGAGGAGGTGACGCATCTATAAAAAATGTTTTAGCCACCCCTTACCAGATGGAGGTTACTGGTGAGCGAGATATTACGCTTTACGTACCCGCAACAATGGGGGCCACTGTAGTTAATTTGCCTCAGTATATGTCGGCAGGGCAAACTATAAGAATAGTCAACTTGGGTACTGGAAATTGCGTTTTATTTCCATTTGGGGCTGGGTACACGATTGATGGGGGGTCGTCAAAAGTTGTCTCTCCAGGTGTTATTGCGGGTTTGTATGTTCACCAAACACTCCTTGGTACGGACAGGTATAACGTTGTATCTATAAACTAGCGATTAATTAAACGCTGCAAGCCCAATAAAGCTATCTGAGCTTATAACCGATAGTGCTCAGATAGCTACTATGGCACTCCATAGGCCCTCTATTAAACCCCTAATACGGGAGCATAATGTATGCGCCCCAAAGAATTATTACGCTCGTTGTTTGGGCTATAAATGAGAAAACACATAGATGGCAGTTGATAGATTTACATCAGTAGGTCCGCGAGTCACTGTTAGCGGAAACCTAGAGAAGTGGCATGAGTTCTCGGGCACGCTGGGTGACGAAGGGCCGGAAATAAATACAGTAGGGCCGTGGACAGGGCTAGCTGTAGCGCCTGACGCATTTGGACTGAATCCAGCAACGGGTGAAAGGTTTTACGTTGATCCTGCG
>CALKXC010000084.1 GCA_938004025.1 uncultured Leucothrix sp.
AGTTGCGCTAACTTTTGGCTGAGTAGGAAGCCCATGACCGTGGGATTGCATTCCGCCATCGATTGATATCTTTGCATCGGATACATTTTTGTCACCCCTTTTTAACTGGAGATTGCACACTTTAAACTCCCCGATCCGGGGCTTTTTCTCACAAGAAAAAATTGTAGCGAACATTTTCTTATCCGTATTTTGTGACATCTTCCACTGATGGGCCGCCGCTGATTTTGAAACCGTAGTTTGTGGCATTTGCACTGCGGTCTTTTTTGTTTGAACTTCGTCTTTGGAGCCGCTATCACAAGCAGTGGTTAACAGAGACGAGCATAAAAGTAGTGAGATTTTAAAAACCAATGAACTGAAAGTATGCATAGTGAACTTCTTTTGTAATTATTTTTATTATTGAGAATTATACCGCTTATTCTTCTGGAGCAACAATTCTTTAAACGAATGGTGGTAGGCGAACGGCGAGGCCAAAAGGTGGGGAAAAACGAAGTAAAAAATGGCGCAGAAATTCTGCGCCATTTACGAACATCTATTTATCAACCTAAAGAATAAGGCAAGCGCTTTTTTAAGGCGTTACATTGATCGTAACAGCGCCCCAACTTTCACGGTTTTCTACATCCCTAAAGGTGTACCAAACCTTATCTTCACCGACAAATGCTGCTTTAGATCGGTAAGATATTCTGTTATTTGATATAGAAACACTCCCGCCTCTAAGCGAATAAGCATTTCCTAGCGGCAACAGAACTAAACCGTTACCTATATCATTGCCTAGAACATTAATCGATGTAGCAACACCCGTTCTCACAGAAATCGTGTCTGGATTACCCACTGGGAAAGGATTAAAGGTAACACCACCGGTAACATTGATTGTTACTACACTCCAAGCCTGACGGTTTTCTACATCGGTAAAGGTATACCAAATCTTATCTTCACCGTTGTAACTTGATTTAGGAGTGTATCGAATCTTGTTGTTTACCAAAGCAACCGATCCACCTTTTAACGACCAAGCGTTAGGGGCAATCAAGTTCAATCCATTACCGATGTCATTCGCTAGTACGTCAATAGTCACAGCAACACCAGCGGTCGCTGAAAGCGTATCAGCCGTACCGACAGGAAAAGGATTGTTCGAGGCATTATTACCGCTGACTGTAATGGTAACGACACTCCAAGATTGGCGGCCTTGCGCATCTTTCATGCTGTACCAAATCTTATCAGTCCCGTTAAATCCTGGTTTAGCCGTGTAGGCTAGCCTGTTATTTGTAAGCTCTACCTTTCCACCTTTCCAAGACCAAGGGTTAGGGGCAATCAACGATAAGTTGCTACCCGCATCATTAGCTAATGCATTGATTATGATACGAGCTCCAGACGCATTGATAGCATCAGGATTAGCCACAGGTGGAACGTCATTTGCAATAGTCCCTAATGGGCTTTTTGCGTGCCAGTCACGTGGAATGATTTCGAAATGGTTACTGTGAGCATCCATTTTTGGAAAATCTTCAGCGCGTGGCATGTGATAAAAGGAAACACCTACCCAAGCAACTAAATCTTGACCCGACAGGCTCTGACCGTTTACAAACCTATCTAGGCTATCAGCACAGCCGCTATTAATTCGACTATTGTGTGAAGCAATTTGCTCACAATCGTTCGCGCGAGTTACGTAGAAATCATTGTGAGTATAGGCCTCGTTTGAAGGACCAACCTCTCGATGCCCCGCTTCGCTCAAGCGAATTTCATAACCCATTAAGTGATTTTTAGCGTTACGCAGGCTACCGTCGCTGATCATCCAAGAACGCATCCTTGAAGGCGAAACCGATCTTGCCGCTTCCGTGCTTAACGTAGTGAGTGTTCTTGTGCGTTTACCACCGGACGTTGTGTAATTAATTTCTTTAACGACATCATTGCTCGCCGTTCCATTTAAATCAAAATCTAAACGCCAAAAGTAATTGTGCATATGAGACAGGCCAATCTTGGTCTCGTCTACCAACCAGCCTTGTGCAGGAGCGTTATTGTTGTAGCGCTGTAGAGAACCTGTCGCAATTATCGAAGGCTCTATACGTCCATCATCATAGAATAACCATTGAGGTATATAAACGTAAGCACCAACTTTTGCGACACTGAAAACATTCAATACGTTCGCTTGAGTAACAGCAGTTCCCTTTCTATAAGCGGCTCCCTTTTTTTGCACTCGAGTACACAACGCATTCTTTGTACCATACTTGCGCAAGGTTCCACCGGGGCATTCGGCAGCACTCATATTTGTCAAATATCTACCTCCCAATCCATAATCTGAGACATCATGGTAACGCGCGCCGTTGTCATCATAAGGAACATGAATTTGAGCGATTGAAGCATCCATCAAGACCATACGCCTTGTACCATTCTTCGGCGTATAATAAATATGATGGTAACGGATGCCGTGGTTATTATCATGCGTCCAACACATATCCCAACGAGCGCCGCTTGCTAGTGTTTGATCTATCGAATAGTTATCCGCGCAATGCTCTGCCGCTTGCGCATTACTCATACCTAATAAAAACAAACACAGTGACATTAGTTGGAAGAGCTGTTTATTTTTAATTAATTTTTTCATCAATCCAGTCCAGTAAAATATTAGTAACGCACGCTTAAAGCGGATTAACTGCATGCCAATCTCTTGGCAATAACTTAAAGCTGCTCCAACGCATTCCGATAACGTTATCGTCTTCGTCACGTGGCAGATGGTGGTAACTTATTCGGTTCCAAAGCACCACATCACCCGAAGCAATACTTTCACCGTTGGTGTAAGAATTAACTCCCCAACCACAACCATTAACAGTGCTGTTATCAGCGGCAAAGCGCTCGCAGGCGTTGTACTTAGTGAGATAGATATCTCTATTCATCCAGCTTTCATTGTTCGAACCAACACTTTGATGGTCATAATTCAGCATGACTAACTCATAGGATATCGGTGCAAATCCATTTGTTTCAGAGCCATCACGAACTCTCCAAAAGCGTTTAACCTCTGGGCTAAAATTACGGCCTGACTCCGTATTAATTCGAGTAATAGATTTGCTTCTTCTCGTACGGTCAGCGCTCAACGTACTTGTGATTTGTTCAATCACATCATTGCTATTACTGCTACCTAGATCGAAGTCCATTCTCCAGTAATAGTTATCAACAAAACCAACACCTACTTGACCATTTTGTTGAATCGGCCAACCAAAGCTAGCATTAGTACCCGTCTGATCTAGGCTTCCACTTAAACCAACTTTAGGCTGTATCGTGCCGTTTTCTTTAAAGATCCATTCAACGGTGTAGCTATAGTTACCAATCTGTGAGGCACTCATCAGTGACAAATCTTGGCCACTCACTGCGGTTTGCGTTCCATACTTATAAATGTAACCCGCATCTTTTTTGCTTTCACACAGCACTGGTTTACCTGCTGCATAGCGCAGCTGACCACCACTACATTCGCTGCTTGAGAGGTTGATGAAATTATTTCCACCTAAGCCGCTTGAGGTCACTAAAAATCTTACTGGGCTACCGTCATCGTAGTTACGCTGTATCTGTGATAAGGATATTTCCCCCATCACGCGCCTTCTTGCCTGCCCTGGTGCTTGATAGCGAATATCCGAAAGAACAACGCCTTCTTTGTCACGAGCTTCCCAGCACATGGACCAGCTAGAGCCACTGCTTAAGGTGCTTTGGATGGTTTGGCCTGCCGGACATGACGGATTGCCGGGTCGTGCTTCAGCAGAATGAAACGAACCGAGTAATATAAAACCGGCAACGACAGGAAATGCTTTTTTTATTGATGTAATCATTGTTATATCCTTTAGTAACCTAAGCGCTGAGTAACAACGCCAGCCGATAAATTTACGATTGGACTCACTTCAAAAACGATGTTGTCGTGTGTATACAACATCAATTGCGCACAGCGCTGAGCGCCACATGAAGTGGATGCTTGGTTAACGACAGTCGGCATACTGTCTGCAAAAAATGTGAAGGCTTTATATTGAAGTTGGTCGATAGACACTAACGTTTGACCGGTGATTCTTGAAAATTCACCATTGAGAATGCTGCGTTCTTCGTCGTCCTGAAAGACTATTTCTATCGCTCTTTTAATCTCGCTCTCAGCCATCGGTGGCTGCATATTTTTATTGCGTTTGCTCGAAATCACTTGATTATTGTCTAGATCCACAACGGTGGTTATCAACTCATCAGTCGTATAGTCATACGCAGTGGAATCGGCCCATCGTTTGTTTTGGCTAATCTCAGACTTGCTAAATCGATGTGGCTGAACACGCAAGAACTCAATCGTTGGCGTTTCGCTGATGGCTTGTATTGTAGTGGCTTGCTCAGTATCAGCAGCCACTCTTAGGCTACGACGTGCTGCAACAACATTTGCCGTACTCGGCAATGCAATTGATTTAGCGCGACTTATTTCATCATCTGATACAGGATCCATCACACCTGCAGCCAAAGGACCAGCCAATAATGCGATTGAAAGTGATGCTGCAATCAACGTTATATTATTTTTCATTATTTTCTGAGCAAAGCTCAGCCTCACAGATTGATTAGACTATGAGGTTATTGTTGACCATGACGAAAAGTTAGTATTGTTCAGGATAGATTAATGGAAACGAGGGGCTGACCAATGGAACAAACGGTTACTATTGAAAAGCTTGATGGCGACTATTTCCGCTTCAACCACAGCACGGCAACAAGCATCAAGGTGATGGCGGGTAGAACACCCAGATTTACCATCTGCCAGCCAAAGTGGTGCTGTAAATAACCCGCAAACAACGAGGCTGAGGCGACCGTTGAGAAAACGAGAAAGTCATTTGTCGCCTGAGCCTTTGCTTTTTCAGGGGGAAGGTAGGCGTCTGTCAGCAGCGTCGTTCCACCAATGAATAGGAAGTTCCAGCTTAAACCTAGCAAAATCAAACCCGTCCAGAAATGCCAAATACCGGTTCCCATCAAATTCGTTGTCACAGCAAGATAAGCCAAAACAACACCTGCCAACAAGATATTTAGCACGCCAAAACGCTTAATCAAGCTGCCCGTGAAAAAGGATGGTGCAAACATGCCTAGCACATGCCATTGAATAACAAATGCCGTGTCATCAAGCGCATGCATATTGTGTTTCATGGCAAGCGGCGTCGCCGTCATCACCAAAGACATCACGGCATAGCCAAACATGCTGCATATTACCGCTACTAAAAACTTAGGCTGCTTTAGTAAATTAATAACGCTGCGCGTTTCTTGTTTGGTTTGATTAACTTCAGGTGCGGGTAATTTGAGAAAATAAAGCACCACCATCATAAGTAAATAAATCAGCACTACATAGACATAGGCGCCAGCATATATAGAGTCTTCAAATATTGGCTTACCCAATCTAGCGAGATTAGGTCCTATAAAGGCTGCAATCACGCCACCAACCATGACATAGGATATCGCCTTGCTTTTAATGCTCTCGTGAGCGATATCCACAGCAGCAAAACGAAAGTAATTACCAAAGCCGTTAAAAATTCCTACACAAGCGGTGGACGCAGCAAAGGCCCAAAAGTTACCGTTTAAGATTGCCCAAATAGCCAGTAATCCACCACCCAAACCAATGACTGAAGCTAGATAAAAACCGGCTTTTCGCCCCCAACGCTGCATAATAAAGGATGCCGGAATGCTAGTGAGCATCAAGGCTAGAAACTGTATAGACAGAGGCAAAGTAGCAAGCGCCTTATCTTCTGCTAAGCTAAAGCCTACTAGTGCCGCCACAACAATTAACAGCGACGTCGCGCTCATCATTAATGCTTGACACAATGCCAATAAGTACACGGAATATGGCATCTTTGCAGAATCAAGCTGGGGCATAATTTTAGGCCTAGTATAAGGATTTCAAAATAGAAGTAACCATAGGGGTATGCGATACTCGCGTCTAGATTTTTTTACTCAATCGTAAAAGCAATTAAGCAAGGAACCCTTAATGTCGTCAGCGCCAAGCAATCCTGTAAAACGAGCTTTAATCAGCGTATCTGATAAATCTGGTATCGTAGAGTTTGCCAACCAACTGCACCAACATGATATAGAAATCCTCTCAACCGGTGGCACCGCAAAGCTACTAGCTGAAGCCAATATCCCTGTCATCGAAGTCTCAAATTACACAGGCTTTCCGGAAATGATGGATGGCAGGGTTAAGACGCTACACCCAAAAATTCATGGGGGCATTTTAGCGCGCCGCGGCCAAGACGATGCGGTGATGCAAGCACACGATATTCCGGGGATCGATTTAATCGTGGTTAACCTCTACCCTTTTGAAGCAACGGTAGCAAAGCCTGATTGCTCGCTTGAAGATGCGATTGAAAATATTGATATTGGTGGACCCACAATGGTTCGAGCCAGTGCTAAGAACCATGCCCATGTGACTATTGTTGTTGATCCTAATGACTACTCAAGCATCGTTAAGCAGCTTGCTGATAACGCAGGCGTCATTGACCCTGCTGACCGATTCAAAATGGCGGTTAAAGCATTTGAGCATACCGCACGTTACGACGGCATGATCGCAAATTACTTGGGTAAAATCGTTGAAAATGACAAACCTGAAGGCTTTGCAACCACGTTTAATACTCAGCTCGAGCTAAAGCAGACGATGCGTTACGGTGAAAATCCTCATCAGCAAGCGGCTTTTTATATCGAACCCAATAACACTGAATCCTGCATTTCAACGGCAACGCAACTTCAAGGAAAAGAACTTTCCTATAATAACATTGCGGACACCGATGCAGCTTTAGAGTGTGTTAAGCAATTTGATGAGGCGCCTGCCTGTGTAATTGTTAAACACGCTAACCCTTGTGGCGTTGCCAGTGCAAACACCCTTTTGGAAGCCTACGATAAAGCTTTTGAAACTGACCCAGAGTCTGCATTTGGCGGAATCATCGCTTTCAATCAGCCACTCGATGCAGTCACTGCTCAAACAATTGTTGATCGTCAGTTCTCAGAAGTCATTATTGCGCCATCCGTGATGGATGGGGTGAGTGAAATCATTGCCAGCAAGAAGAACATTCGCCTTCTGATTTGTGGTGAGTTTACGGGTTCTGTAAAAACACAAGACTACAAACGCGTGGCGGGTGGATTACTTGTTCAGGACAGTGATCAATCACTTTATCAAGAACTACAGATCGTTTCGGCTAGAGTGCCGACTGAAGAGGAAATGCGCGACATGCTGTTTTCTTGGAAAGTCGCTAAGTTTGTAAAGTCCAACGCTATCGTTTATGCGAAAAACAATCGTACTGTTGGTGTGGGTGCTGGTCAAATGAGTCGTATTAACTCGGCACGTATTGCTGGCATCAAAGCGGAGCATGCGGGTTTAACAGTACCAGGCTCGGTGATGGCTTCAGATGCATTCTTTCCGTTTAAAGATGGGATCGAAGCGGCTGCTGAAGCGGGTATTACCGCTGTTATTCAACCCGGTGGTTCGATGCGAGATGATGAAGTGATTGCAGCGGCTGATGCAGCCGATATGGCCATGGTATTTACGGGTATGCGCCACTTCAGACATTAAATTAAAAATAATTTAATGTCTTGTCAACCAATCAGAAACGTATTGCGTTAACTAGGCAGAACACTGGTATTACAATGAGTTGAAGCATCACGGGGTTTGTAATTCCAGTTTTCTATATGTTCTTTAGGCCGGGTTTTTATCCGGCTTTTTTATGCCTGAAATAAATCAATTGCGCAAAATCAATCTTACTTGTATCAACTTACTTGTTGGGTTTGCGCTTATTTAAGAACAACATACCGCAGCCCGCTAAAAGTCCCCAAAAAGCTCCGGATATACCTAGTAACGTCATCCCTGATGCGGCAGCTAAAAAAGTCACAGCAGCAGCCGGTCGAGTCGCTTCATCTTTAAAAGCGGCAACGGCAGATCCCGAAAATGCTGCAACCAAGGCCAAGCCCGCAACAGCTTCGATTAATATAACCGGCGCAAGGCTAACAAAAGCAATAGTAACGCCGACAAAAACACCCAAAATAATACTGCCAATACCAAAAAACACCGCAGCGACATAACGCTGCTTTGGGTCTTTCCCACCCTCTTCACTGGCCATCATCGCAGCGACAATAGCGGATAGGTTAACTGCGTGTGAGCCCAAGAACGAACCAAGGATAGAAAAGACACCAGTAGTCGCTATTAAAGGCGATGCAGGTGTTTCGTAGTTATTCGCTTTTAGCACCGCAATGCCAGGAATATTCTGAGAAGCCATCGTCACAATAAACAGTGGCAGAGCAATACTGAACACTGCTTCAATTGAAAATGAGGGTGTCACCCATTGAACGGATGGGATGAGGCTGTTGCTTAGCGTGGTTTTCCAATCGGCTGGAAATTCTACGCCGATTATCACTACCGCGATAAACGCTAGTAATGCAAACGGAACAGCAAGTGTTCGATTAATTAGGCCACCAATAACCCATGCGATGATAATAGGAAGTCCAAACCAAGGATTAAAAGCAACCGCTTTAAATGGTGCAAGACATAGCGTTAGTAATACGCCTGCAAGTAATGCATTGGCTAGCGCACTGGGAATGGCTTCAACGGCTTGACCCAAAGGTTTCCAAACACCGGCTAATACTAATAGCACACCACAGATAATAAAGGCACCAACCGCAGTATCAAAACCACCAGAAAAAGCAGCTGAAGAAGCTAGCAGTGCAGCACCCGGTGTTGACCAAGCGACGCCTACTGGCATTTTTGTTTTTATACTTAATATGATGCTGCACAATCCTATGGATATAGCAGCAACCATAAGGCCTGAGGTTGCTTGCGCATCAGTCGCGCCAACACTCCTCAGGCCTTGTAATACAACAGCAAACGATGACGCAAACCCTACAAACGCTGCCAACAATCCGGCGAATACCGATTGAGGATTTACATCTCTCATCACTGCGTATTAACCACCTAGTAGTTGAGTACGCAAACCAGCGTGAACTGGAGTGTTTGATAACCAAATACCAAATAGTGCTTCTTTGAATGCCGCTGAGCGAATGGTTTCAACTCTCGTACCGTTACGGATGATATGAACGCCACTTCCAGGAACGTTTGTTAACTCATAAACGTCGCCAGGGCCAACACCTTTATCAAACGTGTTTAGCATTTTATCAATTTCAGCTTTGATAGGCGTAATGTTACCACCCGTACCTACCTGAAAACCTTGCATAGTTGCTTGTTTCATTTTTGCTGGTGTAATGAAGCTTGAAGTGATTGCAAGACGGATGCTCATTGGCTCGTCAGCTTTCATGATTGCCGCCGCATCTTTGCTTTTG
>CALKXC010000085.1 GCA_938004025.1 uncultured Leucothrix sp.
GGCAGTTCATGAACTAGATTAATACCGTGTTTTTCTAACTCAGCTTTAGGTCCAATACCCGATAGCATTAACAGCTGTGGGGAATGGAAAGCACCACCAGACAAAATTACTTCGCGGTTACAAAAAATCTCTTCTTGCTTATTGGCTTTTTGAAAGCGAACGCCTCGGGCTTGTTTACCGTCCATAATGAGGGAGGTCGCACGAGCGCGAGTGATAACGGTTAAGTTGGGCCGATCGAGCACAGGGTGAAGGAATGCCGCCGCCGCTGAGCAACGTTCTCCGTTACGCTTCCCATGAAACTGAGTGACCTGCGCAAGGCCGATACCTTCTTGATCAGTGCCATTAAAATCATCATTTCGCCGGATGCCTAATGACCGTCCCGCTTTAATAAAAGCTTCTGAAATAGGGCTAGGTGATTGCTGGTTTGAAACGCTTAAGGGACCGCTTTCACCATGAAATTGGTTTGCTCCGTTTTGGTTTTTTTCAGATTTAATAAAATAGGGGAGAACGTCTTCATAAGACCAGCCAGTGCAGCCTTGTTCAGCCCAATCGTTATAGTCTGAAGCATGGCCACGAATATACAGCATAACGTTAATAGCGCTGGAACCACCCAAGCCTTTACCGCGTGGTTGATAGCCGCATCGGTTATTGAGCTCGGGTTGAGGAACGGTTTTGAAACTCCAGTTGTTTAGTGGTGGTCGCCCGGGAACGGTAAGAATAGTTGCGGCTGGCATTCTTGTTAGCAAGCTTTTACCTTCACCGCCCGCTTCAAGTAAACACACAGAAACTTCAGGATCTTCCGACAACCTGCCGGCTAGAGTTGCTCCTGCTGACCCGCCGCCAACGATAATATAATCATATGTCATCGATTAAATATATCAGAATGAGGGGAAAGTGTTCAGCTAGTTTAGTGAGCAGTCTGATTACGGTTTATACTTTCGTATATCGCTTTAAGGAGGCATGGCAAAGTGACGCAGAAAAAGATCGAAAACAAGCAAAACTACTACGCTAAAAACTTTAGTAAGTTGTCGATGCCTGAGTCAGTACTTGAGGAGGTTGAGTTTGAAGATTGCAGCTTTGTCGAATGTGATTTTACTGAGGCGATTTTTAAAAAATGCCGTTTTATTGAATGCACCTTTACTGAGTGTAATTTGAGCGTTATAAAAATTGGCCAGTCCCAATTTACGGATGTGAGTTTTGAGCATTGCAAGCTACTTGGGGTAGATTGGACGCTTGCGATTTGGTCTCAGCTTCGCCTGTCTGCTTCTTTAGAGTTCAAACACTGCGTGATGAATGATTCGTCGTTTTTTGATTTGAGTTTAGACGAGTTAACAATGACTGAGTGCAAAGCGCATGAGGTTGACTTTAGAAACGGCAGCTTTCGAGATTCCAAGTTTTCTTATACTGATTTCACTTCGAGTTTGTTTGGGAAAACAGATCTGACTGGTGCTGATTTTACTGAAGCCGTTAATTACGATATCGATATTTTCGATAACAAAATTGAGAAGGCAAAATTCACGCGTTACGAAGCCGTGCGTTTATTAAATTGCTTGAATGTCGAGTTACTTGATTAAGCCATTCAAATCATTTTGCGGATGCATCATTAGAAATCTCAGCATATTTTAGTGTAAAGTATCGCAACACAATTACTCTGAAATAAGGTTGGATCGGCTCATGGAAATTAGCGGCAAAAAAGCACTCGTATTTGGTGGAACCTCTGGTATTGGTTTGGCGACGGTACAGCAACTATCTGACTTAGGTGCTGAAGTTATTGCGATTGGTCGTAATCCGGAAAAAATGACGGATGTGCCTGCAAACACCACAGTCAAAAAATGTGACGTGTTGGATCGTGAAGCCATTCAAGCGCTTTATGCTGAATGCGGCCCTTTCGATATTTTGGTTAGTGCAGCGACCGGCGGTGGCCGCGCAGTGGGTCCATTCGCTGAAATGGATATGGATGGTTATCAGGCATCGTTTGCAAAGCTTTGGGGTTACACCAATGTGGTTCGTTTTGGTTTAGAACATATGCCTGACACCGGCGCGATTGTATTGGTGAGTGGGTCACCCGCGCGTAACTGTAACCCAGGACAAATCGCTATCTCATCAGTGGGTGGGGCGGTTGAAGCGATGGTTCGTGGAGTTGCAAAAGAGATTAAACCTAAGCGTATCAATGCGATGTCACCAGGTTTAGTGGATACCCCAATGTGGAGCGCATTCCAAGGCGAAGCACTTGAAGCGCATTACAAAAAGCTTACACAAAACAACCTGATTCCACGCGTTGGTACGCCTGAAGAGCAAGCTCAAGGGATTATCTTCTTAATCCAAAATGACTTCGTTACAGGGACGGTTTTAGATGTCGATGGTGGAATCTTACTATCCTAAAGCAGCAAATTCAGGATTGCCTACTGGCTCTGATTCATAGTCAGAACGCTGAAGAAACCTTGTCGCAATTAATGGCAGGTTTCTCATCTCAAGTGGGCGCTCAACAGTGCTATTTAATCAGTTTTGATGTGTCTAACGCGCAGACAAAACTGATTGCTCAGCATGGATTGCTAGAT
>CALKXC010000086.1 GCA_938004025.1 uncultured Leucothrix sp.
CTGGACCCTGCTTACCAAGTCAGCTAACAATAAGAAAGGTTATTATTATGGATCGTCGCGAATTTTTAAAATACTCAGGCTTACTTGCAGCCGCAGGAATGTCACCCGAACTATTGTTGGCTGCTGAAGGCAAGATGCCTGAGAAAATTGTGGTCTTCGTCGAACTCAAAGGCGGCAATGATGGTTTCAATACCTTGGTGCCTTACAAAGACCCAAACTACATAGCAGCACGCAAGAACATTCGAGTAACTGAGCGGGTTGCTTTACCGCTAGGCTCACAAGACATGGCTATGCATCCGCGCCTTGCAGGCTTACACAAAATCTGGGGCACTGGTGAAATGGCTTGGATACAGGGTATTGGCTATCCAGGCGGCGTGCTTTCTCATTTCCGCTCAATGGATATTATCGAAACAGGCTCTCATTCAGAGCAAGTGCTAGAAAATGGTTGGCTCTCACACATTGTACCGGGCTACAAGCAAGGTCTTCATGGCATAAGCGTTAGTAATGACGGCGGCAGTCTTGGCCCGTTAAATAGCTCGCGTTTAAACAGTGTTAGCATGCAAAGCCCTCGGACTTTTGTAAGTCAGTCAAAAATTATTAAAGATATCACCCCCGTAAGTTCCACACCTGCCTTAGCCCATCTGACCAATACGCAGCACCAGCTGTTTGAAGTCGGAAACCAGCTCCGTGCGAAAATGTCACGTAGTTTACGGCAGAGAAAAACAACAAGAAGTAAGGGCGTTTTAGGTCATAGTCTTGAGTCAGTGGCTCAAATGATTATTGCCGGCATAGACTCACCAGTCTATAAAGTCACGCAATCTGGTTTTGACACCCATTCAGGCCAAGTTGGACGCCATAACAATGTGTTATACCAGCTGGATCACGGCCTATCGCGCTTTATTCACACCATGAAACAAAATGGGCTATGGAATAAAGTCGTTATTGTCAGCTATTCAGAGTTTGGTCGTCGCCTAGGTGAAAACAAGGGTGGTGGAACTGATCATGGTACTGCGTCTGCCCAGTTCGTCATCGGCGGTGGAATAAGAGGTGGGATTTATGGAGATGCTCCTGATCTAACGCGTCTAGATAGCAATGGTAATGTCGCTCATACCACTGATTATCGCCAAGTCTATGCCACACTTGCCCATCGCGTTTGGAGACAGCCAAACAACCCTTGGCAAGGGCACAGGCATATTCCTTTCATATAAGCGATTGCATTCTGTGTTTCGTTTTTAAAATGCCGTCTTCCGACGGCATTTTTTGGGGCAAAATACCCTAGAGATGAGTTATACTTCGCGTTTTTCACGCAGCGTTTGTCACGGACTCAGGCTATGAACTCAGACCTTCAGCGTCTCCAACCGTATCCTTTTGAAAAGATATCGGTTCTTAAACAATCAGTACAGCCAAACCCTGAGCTTGCTCCATTGTCGCTGTCGATAGGCGAGCCAAAGCACCCTACCCCTGAGATTATACTCAATGCGTTAGGAGACAGCATCTCTCAAATCGCTGTTTACCCTGGTACCAAAGGTACCCCAGCTCTGCGTGAAGCAATTGCTGATTGGCTGGTGAGGCGCTTTAAGTTGCCCTCAATCAATCCTGATACTCAAGTGCTTCCGGTTACAGGAACTCGCGAAGCACTGTTTGCGATCACCCAATGTTTAGTAGATCGCAAGCCCAATGCCAAAGTACTGATGCCCAATCCTTTCTATCAAATATATGAAGGTGCGGCTTTTTTGGCCGGCGCAACACCGGTGTATCTACCCTGTGTTGAAGAGAATGGTTTCATACCCGACTTAGATGCCATTGACGAGCAGACTTGGCAAGACTGCCAATTGTTTTTCATGTGCACACCAGGCAATCCTACGGGTGCTTTAACGCCTAGTAGTGAAATAAAGAAACTCATACAACTCTCTGAAAAATATAATTTTATTATTGTCTCTGATGAGTGTTATTCAGAGATATACCTAGACGAAGCAAACCCTCCACCAGGACTTCTGGAAGTAGCGGCAGCCTCAGGCGACACGGACTATAAGCGCTGCTTGGTCATGCACAGTCTTTCAAAACGCTCCAATGCTCCGGGCTTACGCTCAGGCTTTGTCGCTGGCGACGCAGACATTTTAAAAGCCTTTTTACTGTTTAGAACTTATCATGGCTGCGCCATGCCGCCCCATACTCAAAGCACGAGTATAGTCGCCTGGCAAGATGAAGCCCATGTTGAAGAAAATCGCCGTTTATATAGAGAAAAGTTTGCAGCTGTTTTAGAGATATTATCACCCGTGATGGATATCCCTACGCCACAAGCTAGCTTTTATCTTTGGGCTAAAACACCGATTGATGATGTCACTTTTACAAGAGACATATACAAACACCAACACCTAAATGTTGTCCCGGGCAGTTACTTATCCAGAGAGGTCGATGGACTCAATCCGGGCGCAAACCGTATTCGCCTGGCGCTAGTTGCAGAAACCCAGCAGTGCATTGAAGCGGCGACACGTATTAAACAATTTATTGAAACTCAAATATAGAGAGACACCATGACAATTAAGCGTATCGGACATCGTTATATCGACAGCAACAGTGGAAAAGTATTAGACGTATGGTTCCCTCGTTCTAACAAACAAATTGCTCGTCACTGTTTAGCACAAAAAGTCGGCTTGATTAAAAGCGACTTTGTAGAAGTCGAAATTGCTTCAGT
>CALKXC010000087.1 GCA_938004025.1 uncultured Leucothrix sp.
CTAGCAAGCTAGCCTGTTACCGTTCGACTTGCATGTGTTAAGCATGCCGCCAGCGTTCAATCTGAGCCAGGATCAAACTCTTCAGTTAAATTTAAATCAGACCCGAAGGCCTTTATATCTTTTAGCTGAAGCACTTGAACCCAACATAACGTGTTAATCAAAAATTAACTGTTTATCTTGGTTCATTGCTTCTTGGCAATACTGTTGCCAGTCACAAATCCCCACAAAAGTTATTTGGTCTAAGTTGTTAAATAACGCCGAAGGCCTGTGCCGTCGGAGGAGGCGTATTAAAACCGAAAATTAAGAATCACGCAAGTATAAATTGCAAAAAAATTTAAGAAATTTCTCTCCAAGAAAAACCCTCTTCTTGGCAGGCCATAGAAACCCATTCTGATTCACAATCAGCTCCCCTATAAAGTGCTTGTTGGGCGTGTATTTGAGAGTTGTTTTTTTCACTGACATGTCCGCCTAAAAGATGCTGCATCTTAGACAAATCAATTTTTTTCAAGATAGCTTCTGACTGAAGATTATCTAAATGACCTAGGCCACCCGACACTCGCTGCTTTAACGAATAAGGGTAGCTACCCTGCATCAGCATTTCATAGTCATAATTACACTCGAGCATTAAAGCGTCTAAGGAGGTTAAATGACTTAAGACATGCGGGGTAGCATGACCGAGATCACTCAACACACCTAGCCGAAAACCACCATCACTAAAAATGAACTGGCAAGGCTCTCGGGCATCATGTGGGACGCGAAAAGGCTGCAAGTAAACATCACCGATTTCAAATGCCGTATCAGGCTCAATAAAACACGTTTTGACAAAATCACTATCTTTAGCCGCAAGACAAGTACCGTGGGTCAACCACACGGGTAATTTGTGCTTTCTAGATAACCTACCGACGCCATTAATATGATCACCATGCTCATGAGTAACGACGATGGCCGTTAGTGATGACACATCACACCCCAACCTAAGCAAGCGCCTCTCAGTTTCTTTAACTGAGAAGCCACAATCCATCAAAATACGAGTGTTACCCACCTCAATTAACGTAGCGTTTCCTTTACTACCACTACCCAATGAAGCAAAACGAATCATTATTAGCTTGTATACTCTTTTCTTAGTCGAGACAAAACAAGACGAGCAGCCGACTCGGAAAGCGCTTTTCCAGTTTTATCTGCAACATCTATAGTTGCTTGCTTACCATTATCACTTACGCGAAATTGATACTCGGCACCTTTGTTCACTTTACCAAGTGACTTATTAAGAAACCTACCAATCGGACTTCCGGCATCAGAAACCTGCGAACGATCGCGTGCAACTATCAGGCCTGAGGCTTTATCAGCTTTACTAATCGTCATACCCATCGCTTTCAATGTGTCGTTAGTTCGCTTCCAGGCAATTGAGCGGCTATCTTCAAGCTGTAATTGAGCAGTAGAACCTTTTTTGACAATTTTTACAGTACTGGCCGCTGGTGCAGCCATATTCTTATCAACTAGAGGGACTTGATCCAATCTAGCTGATTTTTTCGCAGCCATCTTGTCGGAAATCGTGGTGACATAGGTCTTATCAAAACTGGGGGAGTCAAGATCAGACGGAATTTCCAACAATTTAACTGACTTGTGATCGCTGTAATCTATTAAATTAGTCACATCAGTAAATCTAGTGATTGATGAGCAACCTACAAGTACGCTCGCAATCATAACTGTTGTTAAAATTTTCATTTTTATAACCTATCGGGGTTAATCGATTGTAATACCAACCTGAAGCATAGCATCCAACACCGCTGCTTGCAGCGAGGCTTCTAAAGGAATCAAAGGCAATCGAATGCCATCAACATGACCATAGCCCATTTTAGACATCGCCCATTTAACTGGAATTGGATTAGGATCGGTAAATAACGAAGTATGTAACGGACTTAACAAAGCATCCAATTCTGCAACTTTTTGACGGTCACCTGCTAGAGCTGCGGCACAGATATCATGCATCAACTTTGGAGCGACATTAGCAGTGACCGAGATATTACCTTTTCCACCCAGCAATATAAGCTCATGAGCGGTTGGGTCATCACCGCTGAAGATATCAATCCGATCTGCGCAGCGCTCAATCAGTTCTTTGGCACGCCCCATATCGCCTGTCGCTTCTTTGATGGCAACAATATTACTAATGCTAGCCAAACGATCCACCGTGTCAGGTAAAATATCACTAATAGTGCGACCTGGGACATTGTAGAGCACTTGGGGAATTGCAACACCGTCGGCAATTGCTTTGAAGTGACGATACAAACCTTCTTGGTTCGGTTTATTATAATAAGGCGCAACTAATAAGACTGCATCTGCGCCCACTTTTCTAGCTGCTTCAGTCGATGCCAAAGCCTCAGCAGTGCTGTTTGAACCGGTGCCAGCAATGACTGGAATCTTTTTATCAACAATCTCACCCACTCTTTTGACAACATGCGTATGCTCATCGTGCGTCAAAGTAGAGGATTCACCTGTTGTACCTAC
>CALKXC010000088.1 GCA_938004025.1 uncultured Leucothrix sp.
TAGGTACAGGCCAAACATTAATGCGCCTGACATACCTATATAGAACGAACTGACGGCAAATGCTGATAACTTTGCTTGTAACGGTGGTACACCGATAATTTCTGCTGCTATATCCATATCACGGATGGCCATCCATGAACGGCCGATTCTGCCGCGAGTTAGGTTTCGTGCGACGAATGCGAAGATTGTGACGAGTATCAAGCAGAATAAGTAGGTTGCCCATGACTCTGCTGATGGTCCGGTCACTGCGACTCCGAATACTTCGCGCTCTGGTGAGGTGATCATTCCTGATGCCGAGTAGTTGTAAAACCAAGGCACTTTGTTAAATAACCAGATCAGGAAGAACTGTGACGCTAGGGTTGCTACTGCCAGATAGAATCCTTTGATTCTTAAACTGGGCAAGCCAAACGCTATCCCTACTAGGGCGGTAATTAATCCTGCCAAGATGACTACGATGAACATGTTCATGCCGGGGAATGCAATCATTAGCTTATAGCAGGCGTAGGCTCCTACCGCTAAGAAACCACCGGTTCCTAAACTTACCTGCCCACAATATCCCGTTAATATATTTAAGCCTAACGCCGCCATTGACCAAACTAAAAATGGGATGATGACTGATTTTTCCCAGTAATCATTAATGATGAATGGCACGACTAAGAAGGCAAAGGCCAATACGATGTAGACGCCGTAGCGATCTAATTTGATTGGGAACGTTTGCTGATCCTTGGCGTAAGAGGTTTTAAAATCGCCAGATTCTCTATAAAACATCGTTTAAACCCTCTCTATTATCTTTTCGCCGAACAAGCCTTGCGGCCTGAACATTAGGAAGGCTAAAGCCAGTACGTAGGCGAACCAGTTTTCAGTCGCACCACCGATCATTGAGCCGACCGAAAATTCAAATAACTTCTCGCCTACTCCAATAATCAATCCACCAACAATCGCGCCGGGAATGGAGGTGAATCCTCCGAGTATTAATACCGGCAACGCTTTCAGTGCGATCAACGATAGCGAGAACTGAACGCCCGATTTTGAACCCCACATAATTCCGGCAACCAGTGCAACGAAACCTGCAAGCGACCAAACAATAATCCAAATAGTGCGTAGTGAGATACCTACTGTTAAAGCTGCTTGATGATCGTCAGCAACGGCGCGTAGTGCGCGTCCTGTCTTAGTGTATTGCGAGAACAAGGTCAGTGCGATAACCAATAATATCGCTATGCCAGCTGCCCAAACATCGAGTACATCTATGTACATACCGTAGTATTCGGTGCCTTCAGCTGCCCAGCCTCGGGTGAAATCTTCTAGCCAGAACGAGCCTCCTGAGGGTAGTCCAACATCCATCGTTTTGATGTCTGCACCCCACATCAGGTCTCCAAAACCTTCCATGAAGTAAGCCAGACCAATCGTAGTCATAAACAAGATGATAGGCGCTTGGTTGACCATATGCCTCAGCACGATTTTCTCTAACAGCCAAGCGAACAACACCATCATGCCAAGGGTCAGAATAATTGCCAAAATGGTCGGCATTCCAGAGCCCCAATGATGAACATTGGTGCCAAAAATAGCGTTGATCAGATGTGCAAACGGCACCTGTCCCGTTTGAAAACCAACCAAAGTGAGTGCGGCAAACAGCGCCATAACACCTTGAGCATAGTTGAAAATGCCAGAAGCTTTGTAAATGAGTACAAAACCTAGTGCTACCAGCGAGTACATTACACCGGTCATCAACCCATTCAGGATGACTTCTAGCGCATTAAGAAATAACGGACTCATTTTAGACCTCCCTGCCTGTTAGCTGCGCCCGTTGTAATGGCCCGCTTTTTATTAAATTTAACTGTCTGTGTATTAGTCATTACTAACCCCCAGATAAGCATCGATTACTGCCTGATCATTGCGCACGACATCAGGCGTGCCATCGGCCAGCTTACAACCATAGTCCAACACTACGATGCGATCAGACAAGTCCATCACGACCCCAATATCATGTTCGATCAGGGTGACTGTTGTTCCAAACTCGTCGTTTACATCGAGGATAAAGCGACTCATGTCCTCTTTTTCCTCAAGATTCATCCCAGCCATTGGCTCATCTAGTAGCAATAGTTTTGCTTCAGCTGCCAAGGCACGGCCTAGCTCCACACGTTTTTGCATACCGTATGGCAAACGACCAACCGGCGTTTTGCGAATCGCTTGTATACCTAAGAAATCAATGATGTGCTCAACACGCTCACGGTGAGCAATTTCTTCTCTTTCAGCGGGACCTTTCCAGATTGCCTGCCAAAACATATTGGTATTCATTTGGGTAATGCGACCGGTCATTAAGTTGTCTAACGTCGACATCCCTTTAAACAACGCAATGTTTTGGAAGGTTCTAGAAACACCCTGACGCGCTACTTGGTAAGGCTTCATTGGGCCACGCTTCTTACCGTCAAACCAAACCTCACCCTTCTGTGGATGATAAAAACCACTGATTACATTGAGCATCGAGCTCTTACCGGCACCATTGGGACCGATAATCGCGCGAACTTCACCTTGCTTGATATCGAAACTCACGTCAGTTATCGCTTTAACACCGCCAAATGACAGTGAAATGTCTTTAACTTCGAGTATCGTATCGCCTGCTTTGCGTTCTTCAGTCATCAGCTTGCCTCCTTCAATGCAGCCGCTGGCTCGAAGGTTTTAACATCGACTATTTTCAATGTCGCCTCGATAGAACCCTTACGACCATCTTCAAAAGCAACTTCGGTATTGATATAGCAATCTTTAGAACCGTTA
>CALKXC010000089.1 GCA_938004025.1 uncultured Leucothrix sp.
CGGGTGTTGCCCAAGTGGCATCTAAAATAGAAAGCGCACCATGAGCTCTGGTTGCTGCTGAAATAGCCGGGATGTCAGGCACTTCAAAAGTGCCAGAGCCTGGTGCTTCATACATAACCGCGGCGGTGTTTTCTTTGAATAGTGCTGAAATGTCTTTACCAATCATTGAATCAAAGTAGCTGACTTCAACACCATAACGCACCAGAACATTGTCACAAAAAGCACGTGTTGGACTGTAAACATTGTCAGCCACTAATACGTGAGTGCCCGCTTTTGCAACGGCCATTAATGAAATGGTGATGGCGGCCAACCCAGAGGAAACGGTAATCGCCGAATCACCGCCTTCCAATTCAGCCATCATCTTCTCTAGCTCAAAGCTTGCAGGGTGCCCATAGCGTCCATAATAAAGCGTACCGCACTCATAGCGATGATCTCGCGCATATTCAAAGTCAGCCAGCGTATCGAAAAGTATGGTTGAGCTTTGAAAGACGGGTAGGTTGACTGACCCTTTACTAATACCTGAATTACGCCCGAGATGGACGAGTGCATCGCTGAGTTTATTTGAGTCCATAACGCTGGCGCCTCATGAGTGAAAATGCGTTTATGAAGATGATTGTTAATTGTGCCAATATACAGTACATGTGTTTCTTATATCAATACAATGCTGTTTTGGGCTGTCTATCATTCGAAAGTGGCATCGGTTATGATTAAATTTCATTAGGTTTAAGCAGCATTTCGGAGTGAGTTCTTGAGTAAAGCACCAGAAAAAAGCACTGAAACTCCAGCGGTGAGAGTGGATTCAACGCTCTCTAAAGGCTTGAGTATCCTGGAGACTTTAGCTGGGTCGCCTAAAGGGCGAGGTGTCACTGAGCTTTCACAAATACTAGGGTTGAGTAAGTCGAATACTTTCCGTTTGCTTCGCTCTTTGTCTGAGTTGGGTTATGTCAGGATGAGTGAAAACAAGGCTTATTCGGCAACACTCAAGGTTTGGCAAGTCGGGCAAACTTTAATGGATAACATTGATTTGCCTGCTTTGTGCGCCCCTCATATGTTGAAACTATCCCAAGAGTTTGGTGAAGCGATTTACTTGGCCGTACCTGAAGGCTTATCGGTCATTTACATCGATAAACTGGAAAGCACTCAGCCTATTCGCTCGTTTACTCCAAAAGGTGGCACGGCCCCGATCCATTGTGTTGGTACTGGAAAAGCGATTTTGGCTGCCAACTATGAGCAGCTACGTGATCAGTTGAAAGGGAATTTGAAGCGTTATACCGATAATACTATTACCTCGATGCAGCGGATGGACAAGGACATGGCCAGTGCCCGCGCTAATGGTTACGCGATTGATACTGCTGAGTACCGTGACGGAATTTACAGTTTTGGTGCCGCTATTTTAATGCCTACCGGCGAGGCGATTGCCGCGATTGGGGTGTCTGTTCCTGAAGTCAATTTGAAAGGGAATCGTGCGGAGGAGATTTCATTGGCCGTGGGCAAACAGGCGGCAGAAGCATCGCGAATGCTAGCTAGTTAGTAGATAACGCGCTTTTTATTTGATTGTTGAGATAGGCTCAAGGTTGAAGCTGGGATATTGCCAGAAATTTTCAATTGTGCCATTATTTGAAATAAATGTTTCATATGTCAGCACCATATCTAGCCCCGCAGTCACTATTTAGGAAGCGAACATGTCAGATGTAAAGCATACCCCTTCAGAATATACTCTCGAAGAATATCTTCAAGATGTTCGATCTATCCTCAGTAAAGAAAGCGACCCGGCGGTGTTCACCGCCAGTATCAAACCGCTTTCTCAACGACTTGCTGCATCACCTGCCATGCAAGATGCTGCCTATCGAGTGTGTGATGAAGAGCAGGGTTTTGGAGCACATTTGTTGCACGAAGAAGCGCAGCACGAGCTGGCTGTTTTCATGTTTGCGTGGTTACCCGGTCGTGGCACACCGCCGCATAACCATGAAACTTGGGCCGTTGTGACGGTAGTTGAGGGTGAGGAGCACGAAACGCACTTCGCCCGAAATGACGACGGCAGCAAAGCTGGATATGCTGAGCTGGAGAAAACCAGTGATGGAATCATGCGCGCAGGTGATGTCTCGGTGTGTATGCCCCAAGGTATTCATAGCGTCTGGAACAACAGTGATGAGCTGTCGATTTCTCTTCATACCTACGGCAAGCATATTAACTTTACTGGCCGCTCATCTTTTGATCCTGAGAAGAATGCTGAAATTCCGTATTTGGTCACGGTGGAAAACTAATGCAAGCGCTGAGCGGGGTTAAAGTTGTTGAGTTTTGTGAAATTGCCGCAGGGCCATTTTCCGCAATGTTACTGGCAGACAGTGGTGCTGATGTCATAAAGGTTGAGCGGCCCTCGGGCGATGCCATGCGCATGTGGCCTCCGCTGACTGCAGGCTTTAGCGAAAACTTTGCTTCCATCAATCGCAACAAACGTTCGATCGTTTTGGACATGAAAACAGAAGCGGGTCTTGCTGCTGCTCGATCGCTGATATTGGATAGTGACGTGGTGTTAGAAAACTTCCGCCCCGGTGTGATGGCGCGTTTGGGGATTGATTATGCAACAATGTCAGCTGAAAAAAACTCCCTGATCTACTGCTCGATTTCTGCATTTGGCCAAACAGGCCCACGCTCTAAACAAGGCGGCTTTGACCTTACCATGCAAGCCATGGCTGGCGTGATGAGTGTCACTGGCGAACCGGGTGGCGCACCGGTTAAGTGTGGGGTACCACTGTGTGACTTTGTCTCGGCGCTTTATGGTGCTTATGGTATTTCTAACGCGATTATCCAGCGGGACCGAACGGGTGTTGGTCAGCATATTGATGTGGCCATGATGGGTGCCACTATGGCCATTGCGGCTTTACAAACCAGTGAGTATTTTGGCACGGGTAATGACCCGCAAAAGCTTGGTTCAGCACACCCACGTAACGCGCCTTATCAGGCATTTGTCTGCGGCGATGGTTATTTTGGAATGGCCGCTGGCAATAATAATTTGTGGCATTTGGTTTGTGACGTGATTGAGCGTGAGGAGTTGAAACAGGATGCGCGTTTCCTCAATCCGACTTTGCGTGCACAAAACCAAACAGCATTAAGAGAATTGTTAGAAGCAATATTTGTTAAGCAAACGGGTGAGCATTGGCTAGAAGCATTTAATGCCGTTGGTGTCCCTTGCAGCCCTATCAATAGTTACTCAGATGCCTTAGCCGACCATCAGGTAGAACACATGGGCTGGGTTCAGGATATGACACTAGCAAATGGTGTCGAGACTAAAACCTTTGGTCCTGCGTTACGGATCAACAACCAAGCAGGAGTGATTAATCGTAGGCCGCCAGAGTTGGGTGAGCATACCGACGAGATTTTGGCAGAGATTGCGCGTAAGGCTTAGTCATGCCTAATTAAATCAGGAATTACCTCCATGGAAAATAACAGTTACCCCGATCTAAAGGTGGAACGTAACGGCAATACACTAACGCTAACCTTGAGTCGGCCGGATAGCGCAAATGCCTTGAGTCCTGATTTAGTGGAAGCGTTATTAGCTGAGATTACTACGGCTACAGACATTCAACTTTGTGTGATTAAAGCTGAGGGCAGAAACTTTTGTGCGGGCTTTGATTTGTCAGATATCGATGGCTTGAGTGATGGTGATTTACTGTTGCGCTTCACGCGTATTGAAACGTTGCTACAGGCTGTCCACCACGCTCCATTTCCTGTGATCGCATTGGCGCAAGGTCATGTAATTGGGGCAGGTGCAGATTTGTTTGCGGCTTGCTGGCAACGCATTGCTGCACCAAATGCTAAATTTCGTTTTCCGGGCTGGCAGTTTGAGTTGGCGCTGGGAACTCGTAGGTTGACTCGTCTTGTTGGCACAGAAAATGCGCGTGATCTGTTGATAGATACCAAAACGATTCTGGCTGATGAGGCTTTGCAAATAGGACTTGCCACACAGGTCGCTGAGTCAGCATTATGGGACGATATGCTTGAAGTGGTGGAGCAACGCTCATCGTCACTACCACTGAATGCTCTGCACTCCATGATGGCATTAACCGCTGTCGATACTCGAGTGGAAGATATGGCCGCGGTTGTTGCTACTGCGGGTGTGCCAGGATTAAAGCAACGCATCTTGGATTACAAAGAGCGGCTTAAGCGCCGTTAAAGGCTTTTATACACCTGATGTGCAATGAAGGCCGCTTCATACAAACGAGACATAACGGGTGCTGATCCAACGGTCGCTAGATCAGTTATTGGCAATGGCAATTCATCTTCTTTACCGCCCGCCAACAGTTCGGCCATCGCCTTACCAAAGATCGTTCCCGGCGTAATGCCTCGCCCGTTATAACCAATTGGCGTATAAAGACCTTCCGCCAGACGATGAATTCGCGGAAGATGATCTGGCGTCATAGCTATCTGGCCATACCATGCCTTTTCAATGTCAACGGTGCCCAACTGAGGAAATAGGCGTTTAATATTGCGTTTTGCCCAAAACACCGACAAGCCTTTTTGACCGCCAACAATACGGCCCATGCTGCCAATCACAATTCGTCCAAAAGCATCTCTTCGAACCGAGAACATAATTTTTCCAGTGTCCCATAAACCTTGCCTTTCGGGTAGGATCGCTTTAGCAGCATCCCCTAGCGGCGTTGTCGCAAGCTGAAAGTAATGAATCTGGGTAAATCTTTTATTGAGATTAGGCCATAACTCATCTGAGTAGGCATTCGTACCTAGAATAACTGAGTTTGCAGTAATTTTCTGGCCATTTTCAGTGTTTAGTGTCCACTTGTCACCGGCCTTGTCTAGTTTCGTTATTTTTACCTCGGTTGAGAGCTTTGCACCCTCACTTAGGGCTGCTCTGGCTAATCCTCGAACATAGCCCATGGGATTTATTGTCCCTGCACGGGTGTCATGCAGCCCTCCATAAAATGCTGTACTGCCGATCTTTTCAGCTGCTCGGTCTCTATCCAGTAAGTCGACAGGGGCGCCTAATCGATGCCATTCTTCAGCACGTCGAGCCAGATCTTTGAATCCAGCAGGG
>CALKXC010000090.1 GCA_938004025.1 uncultured Leucothrix sp.
ACTTTAGTCGCTGAAGAGATGGATCTGGCTTGGGATGAAGTTAAGGTGGCTTTCGCACCGTCACACAAAAACTATATCAATCTAGCGTTTGGTGGTCAGGGAACCGGTGGTTCTACTGCAATGGCCAATTCCTTTATGCAGTACCGCCAAGCCGGTGCCGCTGCTCGTGACATGTTGGTTCGTGCGGCTGCTGAAGCCTGGGGTGTAGAAGCATCAGCGATTACTGTTAAAGATGGCGTGTTGAGTTCTGGTGACAAGACTGCCGGCTTTGGTGAGTTTGTTAATGCAGCTGCAAAGCTAACGCCTGCTAAAGAGCCTGTGCTAAAGGATGCTTCCAAGTTCACTTTGATCGGTAAAGACAAGCTCCCGCGTAAAGATAGTGCAGCAAAGACAACGGGTAAGGCAGTATTTGCCATGGACGTCAAAGTGCCTAATATGGTGTATGTGACTATCCTACGTTCTCCTAAATTTGGCGGTGTATTAAAGAGCTTTGAAGTGGGCGATGCTAAGTCAGTCACTGGTTTTGTAGATGCCAAAGCACTGCCGAATATGGCGGGCGTTGCGGTTTATGCAACCTCAACATGGGCATCAATTAAAGCGCGTCGCTCGATTAAAGCGGTATGGGATGACAGCAAAGCGGATAGCCGTGGCACGCCTGAAATGCTTAAAGAATACGCCGCTAAGCTAGATGCAGAACCGACTTACGATGTGACTAAGAAAGGTGATTTAGCGAAGGTTGAAGCCGCAGCAAAAGGTGCTGCCAAATCAGTCTCTGCAGACTTCTTCTTCCCATTGCTAGCGCATGCGCCGATGGAACCTATGGTCTGTGTCATTGAGCCGACTGAAGATGGCGGTTTGAAGGTACATGATGGTTGTCAGTTCCCGATGATTACTCATCCTACCATTGCTGCAATCACCAAAGTTCCAGCTGAAAAAATTGATATTGTTACTTATTACGCAGGCGGTTCGTTTGGTCGTCGTGCTAACCCTCAGTCTGATTATCATGTGGAAGCGGCACTGGCTTTCCTTGCACTGGGTGGTAAGAAAGCGGTCAAGCTTGTCTGGACGCGTGAAGATGATTTGGCAGGTGGTTTTTACCGCCCTATGTTTGCTCAACGTGCTCATATCGGAATTGGCGAAGACGGTAAAGTTGCTGCTTGGGCACAACGCTCGGTTGCTCAATCCATCTTTAAAGGCGGCCCGATGGAGAGCTTCGTGGTGAAGGATGGGGTGGATCATTCATCGGTTGAAGGTATTTCGGATACGCCTTACCAATTGCCAATGTCGCTTGGTTTGACCGATTATGAGTCACCAATGCCGGTACTGTGGTGGCGTTCAGTAGGTCACAGCCAGTCTGGTTACACCATGGAAGTGTTAATGGATATGGCGGCAGAAGCGGCTGGCAAAGATCCTGTTGCATTCCGTTTAGCGCATCTTGATGAATCTGATGAAGATCAGGGGCGTGTTGCTGGAGTCCTAAAACTAGCTGCTGAAAAAGCAGGCTGGGGTACGGATTTGCCAGAGGGTAAAGGTCGAGGCATTGCCTTACATAAGTCATTTGGTACCTATGTCGCGGAAGTTGCAGAAGTGTCTTTGAATGATAGAGGTGCTGTTTCCATCGATAAGATTACCTGTGCAGTGGACTGTGGAACGGCGGTTAATCCCGATGTGATTCGTGCTCAAATGGAAGGGGCAATTGGTTATGGCTTGGGTGCGGTTATGCGCAATCAAATTACCATGAAAGAGGGTGTTGTAGAGCAGGGTAACTTCCCACAATACGAACCATTAAGGATTGCCGACATGCCAGTGATCGATGTGCATATTATGCCATCGGATAAAAAGCCAAGTGGTGTCGGTGAGCCAGGTTTGCCACCTGCTGGACCTGCGTTAGCTAATGCAATTTATTCAGCGACTGGTAAGCGCATTACAAAGTTACCAATGACCAGCAATGGTATAAAGTTTGCCTAAACGCTGAAAAGATTAGCCATGCTAGAATTATTAGCGTGGCTAATTTTAACTAAACAGCTGAGACCCAAAAACGGCTAACAAGACAATCACTCCTCCTACCATAGTTAACATAGCGGGTATCTCGGAAAACATCATCCAAGCCCAAACAGGTGCGAGCGGTGTTTCCAGTGCACTAAGCAATGCCGTCTCAGAAGCTGGTAATCGTCGTGCGCCTTCTGCTAACGTTACTGAGGCTATAGCAAAAACAAAACCAAAGCAGGCCATTATCAATATTTCATTGAGAGGTGCCTGAAATGGATCAGTAAAAAAGCCAGCAATTAACACTAACAATAACGACATCAACACCGCAGGGCCAGCCGCTGGTGTTTCAGGAAAGCGTCTGTAAATGCAAAGCAGTGCTGACATAGCAATGGTCATCCACAAAGCCATTAAGTCGCCTTTCAAATTGATGTTACCGACTGAGCCTAAAACGATAATTAACACCCCCACAAAGGCTGCCAAGCTTGCTAGTAAAATGATTGGTGTCGGCTTTTCGCGGATCAAAAGCCACATGATGACCGCTGCGATAAAGGGTGAAGCGGCATAAATCAGAGATACATTGGCTATTGTGGTGTATTTAAAAGCTGAGATAAATGCAATAGTACCCACTGCACCAACGACCGCTACAGCAACGCCTGACTTGCCCATTTGGGTAAACTCTTTACGAGTAGTTCCTCGGTATAAGATGTAACCCGTTGTGAAAAGAGCGGCAAATAAACCCCGCCAGAAAATAATTACCCAAGCTCCAGACTCAACGCTTTTGACGAACAAGCCTGCGCTGCTGAAGATACCTGCTGAAAGTAGTACAAGAATCACGCCCAGTAGGTGGGGGTTATTGCCAGTAAAGTAGCCTGTTGGCTCTGAGTTGCTCATATCAATCCTTTTTCCAATCACCTGCTTTGTTCCACCAGCGATGTGGATTTTTAGAGTCATCCAGCCCGCGAGTTGATGAACGCAGTATTGGTTCTACTGTGATCGGTGGTTCGTAATAGCTGTGAAACTGGTAAATGATCTCGATAAGCGACTTTAGCAATGCTTCATTAGGCTGAATCGAAAAGCTCATTTCAACAATATCAGGGCGCTTGCGGGTTTCAGTTTCTGCTCCAGTAGGGGTGTCTGCCATCGGGCGATAATACTCTAAGCCAGCAGCTGATACTGAGGCATTCCGATCGGTTTTTCCATAAGGGAAATCATGAACTTTGATTAGCTCATCAAAGATGCGATCCAAGTCATCAATTGGACCGTTAAACCTGACACGCCAGTAGGGTGTCATTGAAATTGAAGGGATAGAAAAGCCGGATTCAAATAAAGCGAGTGCAGGATTCATTTCAAATTCTCAGTAATTGAACTTGGGTTCAGTATACTGACCTACTGCTGACACCCTACTGTCAGCAGTAGTGTGTTATTTTAAAGTTTCAGCAACCATTACTGGGAAGCTAATGCGGAAATCCGACCGATTATTTGAAATTATTCAGATCTTACGTAGCCATAATAAATCGGTTACCGCAGAGGCTTTGGCTGAAGAGCTGGAAGTTTCTAAAAGAACCATTTATCGAGATATAAAGGCGTTGCAAGCGATGCGTACACCTATCGATGGCGAAGCGGGCATAGGTTATATGATGCGGGGTGGATATGATTTGCCAGCGATTAACTTTAACGCCAATGAATTGGAAGCCATTGTGGTTGGGTTGAATTTATTGGCGCGAACGGGTGACAAAAGCCTGCAACAAGCTGCTAAAAGTGTTGCGAATAAAATTGAGTCGGTACGAGAGAAAACGGATCGTTTGTTGGTTTCAGATTGGGGAGTGGAGCTGCCTGAGGATATTGACATGGAGCCGTTTCGTGTTGCGATAAGGCAGGATCAAAAGATGTCGATTTGCTATCGGGATGAAGCTGGCAATGAAAGCCAGAGGGGCATTTTACCCATTGCTGTGATTTATTATATTGAGGTTGTCGTGCTGGTCGCTTGGTGTGAGTTGCGGGAGGATTTTAGGCACTTTCGGGTGGATCGGATTGTCCAGAGTGAATTGCTTGATGAGTATTTTAAAGCCCGTAGTAAAGGCCTGCGTGAACAATGGCAGGCGCTACAAAAAGGTTAAATAGGAAAGCGCTATTGGGAATGAAAGTACCCATAATCCGCACACTGACTGATTACTTGGCTAAAGTAATTGGTGTCTTCATAAGCCTTCAGCTTGCCCAAATATTTCCCAAATCCTTGCGCCTTTTGCTTCAGTACAGCATCTCTGTAAGACAATGGGCGATTGGTAAAATGATTGCCTTTTTTATTATCTATAGTAAAAAAATCAACCTGCTCAATCTTAGCCAATGCGTATAAAGTCTTTGCGGTCAGGTTACGGTTGTTGCTGTGTTCTAGAGCACGCTGGTAATAATCCTTGGCTGTAGTCATGTCGATTTGACCACCAAGCCAATTGGACGTCTGCCGGTAATAACGCAGTAGCATTGGTGAGTTGCCAAACCAGCTCATATTATAATGCAGTGTCCCTAGAAGAAAATAAGCCTGAGCATCCTTTGGGTTCTCTTCTACCTGCTTTTGCAAAGTCTGTAAGGTTTCAATTACTTTTCTGAGGGTCTTTGGTGTGCCAGGTTTGCGATTGTTGCCGCTAAGAGAGGTGTTGAAAGGGTTATAGGTGCGCGACAGTTGAGCGGGTGCTTGCTTCGGTGTTTTAGCGAGTGCTGCTAAGGCTTTTTCTGGCATATCGGCAGCTAGATATTTTCTGGCAATCGCTTCATCTAGTGAATACCGCTCATTAGTTTCCCGCATACTTTTCATCATATCCGTGAGCAATAAACTGTGCCGACTGCTCTTTTCCTTCAACAGTTTTTGAAAATCAAGTAGCTCTACCACCAGCATATTATCTAACGTGACCGTGCCGCGATTTTTTGCTGCGTATGTTTTAGCAGGTTGCCAGTCTTCCTTTTGTTGCAGGTAAAGTGGTTCAAGTTTGATATAGGTGTAATCCATAATGTTGAGTGAAAAATCACTGCGGTCATCCCCATACTCTTCACCCGACCGGTACAGTGGCATCAATTGTTTCAGATAAGCTGAAATCTGTTGTTCTGTCGGTTCACCAATCGTTTTTAGGGACTCCAGATAAACGAAATACTCCAATGGCTTCGTGGCAGCAAGTCGAGCGTCATCTGGGTAGGTCGCTTGGAAATCATTCACCTCTTGCACAGTAACCACTTGTTTCTGCAGCAGTTTGAGGTAAAGCGCCGCATAATCACTTAAAAATAAGTCTTTACGTTTTTTGTCTGTTCGGATTTTATCCGCAAGCTCACTCAGCTCAGCTAAATAAGTAACACGGCGTTGTTTGGTCTGCTCCAGCAGTTTTGGATCACCTTTGCTATCAGCGATCAACTGTTCATGGTTAACCGATGTGATCTGATGCCAAGGCGCACTGCCGGGTATTCCCCGCATATCTTTGGCAAACTGCACATATTCCAATTCACGGATTAAAGCCTCATCCACCCACTGTGAATCAGGCGCTAACGCATAAATGGTTTCAAGCTCTTGCAAAGAATTGGCTTTGGTTTTTAGGCTGCGAATAAAATACATCAGCGCCTTTTCGTTATTATTTTGGCACAGGGCCTGCAACGCTTCCCATTCTTCATCTGTCTTGATCTTAAAATTAAGTTGAGCTTCCAGTCGGCGTGTTTTGCTGTCTCGAAAGATCGATGCAAAGCGATAAGCAGCTTCAGCTCGCTTGCCCATGCGTTGCAAGGCTCCCGCTTGTAAAGCTTTAATCCAATAACTTATTTCAGCGCTTGGGTGTTGTCGTTCTGGTTCAAACTGAGCGTAAAGTGCTGCAACTTTGTCATATTGCTTAGAGTAATGCGCTAGGCGAAGTATCAAGAAAATGTAGCGTTGACGGAGAAAATCAGCTTTGGTATCGGCTAAAGCCGTTGTTAACTTTTCAATAGCCAAGTTGTAGGGTGGCTGCTCTTTTTGTGGCTGGGTGACTAGCGGCTCTTGCATGCGTACAGCGTTTAGATAGGCTTTGGTTTCTGCATCCAAGTCCTCTGGAATCGTGCCGCCGTAGACAATGTCTTTACTCTCTTTAGCGTCGCGTTTAAGGAAATCACTCCAAGCTTGAACATTGAATTTCTCTCGTGCCAACGCTTCATCTGAAGTCTCAGAATAATAAGTACCAGAACTATATCCACTTCGTTTATACGAGCGTCGAGAGGTCAACGAGGGCGGTAGAATGTTAAATCCTTTATCGATATAAAAAGGGCTGTAAAAATCACCACCCCCTGCTGATAAGTGTGTTGGTGACAATAATAACCAGCTAATCAAACAGAGTAGATAAATTTTGCAATGCTTCATGAGGGTATCGCTTTGCGTCCTGGTAGCTGTAAAAAATGATTTCCTGAGGTTTAATATGTTTAGCGAGGTCTCGACTGACTGCTTGTAAATCTTCCATCGTGACTTGGTCGATAACTAACTCATCGCCCTTGTACAAGTATTCACCTTGCCAATAATGCGCCTGAATAACTTCAAACTTATCCTCGCTAAGAGTTTTTAGCTTATCTTTTGTCAAT
>CALKXC010000091.1 GCA_938004025.1 uncultured Leucothrix sp.
CCGGTAACCAATAAGCAAACCTTTACCTTGCCATCCATCCACTCAGGTAATGTATCGCCAACACCGTAAACAGTTTGGCGAGCGTCTGGAAGCTTGATGGCTTTCTGATTGAAAGTCGGCTTTCCAGTAACCGCATCAATAATGACAATGCCGTTTGTGTTGGCTGGCAATTCCTCGGTATCGTAAACGTCTACAGGGGTGCCATCAGTGAGGCAAACCTGCACACTTTCAATCATCCAATCGGGAAGCGTGTCGCCAGGATAAAAGTGCTCTTGGCGAATAGGCTCTGCTTCAACAACAACCTCTTCAGGTGCCGCTTCTTTATATGAGCCGGTGCCAGTTGCCACATAGAGCAAACCGTTTGTATGAGTAAGTGATTGTCCAATCACCCATGGTCTTGGTTCTACGATCATAATAAATTCCGTGTTTAAATCTTGCTATCAGGTGAGTACCAAGTACCGTCTTTTTGACGGTAATAAACGCAGCTCTCAACATCGTTAAAAAATATCTTTGTTGGCCCTACGTAATCAGCATCAGGTGTAATTGAGCCGCAGTCGTATTCAGATTCATTGCTTACAGCGCACTCGCTCATAAGCTTTCCAGCGACATCGTAAAAACGAATAAAGCCTTCTTCGCAAGCAACGCAGTAAACGCCGCGCCAGCAATCTGCCAGCACACTGAGAACGCGTTGCTTGAAATTGTTTATCGATCCAATGCCAACAGCCGTTAGCTTTGTTGGGCTTGTTTTTGAATCAGTCATAAGACCTAAATCCGATACAGGACAGCAGACAATACGACCGCGCCTTCACTGGGATTGAAGATGTAAATCTTCTGAGGCTCTTTGCATGTAAGCGGATCTTCGCTCAAAAGGAACGTGCGCTCATTGAGCATTGGACCGCTCCAATCAGTGTGGTCTGTCATCTCATCAGCAACCGGTTCTTTGTCGCACTGAGTTAGGATGCAATCACCCTTGTAGTTCAGGTACAAGACATCAGGGCGGCACTCAAGCGCTGCAATATCGATACAGATAAATTCACCCGCCTCGATCGTGTACATGTTGCCCTGAGCAGGACGTGGAACACCGTTAATTAATTCCCACTTGGGCCATGGATTAGACGGCTTGGATTTACCCGGCTGTTGAACGCCGCACATCTTGGCGTAATCCAACTCGTGCATGCTGATCGTCTCCCCTTCAAGGTGACAGTTATCACCTCGTGGGCTTACAAACCACTTGTAGTGATACGGCGATTGATCTGCCGTCACTACATGTTTGATTTTTTCCTTAATAGCAAGGTTAGACATTTTCCAATACCCTCAATTAAGGCTTGCAGACATCAAGAACCCATCGAGCATCTGGGCAAGCAACTACAGCCAATGGTGATGCTTCAAGTGAGTACTTCATGGATTTGCCGTTTTCAGGCACCCATGCTCGTGCAAACTGCGAAAGCTTGCGATTAATACCGGCGTGCATGTTCTTAATTCCACCAGTCCAGAAGCGAGCACCGTAAGCGCTTCGACCACTGCTCAGATCAACGCCAATTACGCGTCCATCAGGAATACGTCCGGTTTGCTCCATCTTGCCCGTCAATGGATTCTTGTAATCAAAGAATGATTCCAAGCACCAAATCTGAACGTTGGGGGAGCCCTGCATATCAACGACATACGCAAGCTTGGCACCCATGTACGAACGCTTCATCTCTTGCGAGATAAGATCTGACTTAACAACGCCCGGTAGAAACACGTTACCGAAAGGCGAGTTCAGGCAATCTTTGAAGAACGGCGATGCTGTCATCATGTCGCAAGTTGCTTGATTCATGAAGATGTGCGTTGTGCGGTTGCCGCGACCCTTCTTGAACATACGACCATCCATCATGCCAAGGTCGTCAAAAGGGTTATTGCACTTGTTCTTACCCCAACAGTACTCACCGCTCAAAGTCTCGCTAAGCGTTGGACAGCCTGGGAACGAAAGCCTATAAGGCTTAATGTTTGGACCGTGAACCTCGTACTCACCGAAGATGAATGCTTGTGAAGCCCACATCTCTTTAAGGTTTACAAGAGACTCATCAACAATCTCGTTACCTTCGATATAAGCATCTTGAATAGCCTCACCGAGTGTTCGCTCACCGTCGCAAAGCTCATCAGGGCCAACCGTGAAATTAAAATCACAGTCAATCGAGTTAGCTAGCTGCGCATACGGGAAGTTTGCAGAACGCTGTGTGAATTGTGAGTTGTTTTCAATGTAGTTGAAATCATCACAAGGGCAGACAACCGGCATAACGAATTGTGGCTGCGAGTCGGAAATCTCATTCCAGTACGCAACGGGCTTATCAGTTCGCTTGTCAGGGTTGTTAAATACGATATCGGTAAATGGACGCGGGTACTTCTCGCGTCGCTTATCGCGAACACCGTCAAAAAACTTAGGCGTCAAATGCTCTTCGACGCAATCAACTACATTATCAGGAAGAGCCATTATATAGTCACCGTCGCGGCAATTGTTTGGTAGTAGTCAGGCAAAATCGGGCAACCTAACCGGGTTGCAAAGCATGGCTTATCATGGTTGAAAGCAATCAGCTTTAAATCTTCGACAGAAAGCAAAGGCTCACCGTCATCTTTTACAGGCCAGCACATTCGATTAATGTCGAACGTTGCGCAGCGAAGCACAAGACCGGGGCAGTTCTCTGTTTCGTCAGTCAGATCCAGTGCGTTGCTCATGACAACGCCAATAATCTCTTGGCTCTTATTGGTCATAGGTACAACAACGCAATCTTCTGCGTCAGGGCTTGGATCTACAACGACAGGAGAACACTTCTTGTAGTTAACACCCGCCTTAAAAATAACAGGCTTCTGGGTCTTGTCAGTGTCATCACGACAAATCACGCAAGACTGCTCATGTTGCATAACTTCACGAGAAGTGAAGCCAGCTTGGCAGTCGCTTTGCTTACCTTCCGGCAAGTCAGAAACGTATGGAGTTTCGTTAGCCATTATCGATTTCTCTCTGATCGCTCAAGAGCGTCCGCGCCTGCTTTTGCCTGCGCTTCGTCTTTTTGTTTTTGGGTTAGCTCGGCGGGCTCTTCTTCACTTGTAGCGCCATCACTACCGGCTGGCACGCTAGTACCCGCTGCTACACGTTGAGCCTTAAGCGTTGCCGCTACGATTGACTCAACTGTAAAACCGCCTTCAGCTACCATTGGAGCCGTTGCGCCGTCAGCCGGTGCAACCGGATCAGGAGTGCCGCCAGCTTCGGGAGCTGCTGCAACTACAGGAGCTGCTGACCCGCCGAAATTCAATGAATCATATGCCATCACATCATTAATCGGCATTGATGCAAAATGCGCAACCGCATCCAAATCAGAAGATGCTTTTGGATGCTTCAGCATTTTTTTCCAACGCTCGTCACGCTCTGTAGCTGAATCAGCCTTAGCTGTGTCGTATTCAGCTTTTGTGTATAGCTTTTCGGCTGAACCTTCTTCGCCTTTTTTTACCGTCATAGTGAACCTTTCAGAAATTGATTTGTAAGTTGACAGTTCAT
>CALKXC010000092.1 GCA_938004025.1 uncultured Leucothrix sp.
TGTTGCAAACTTATTATATTCTATGGTATGTATTGTTCTCAAACGTGCAGAGGGGCACGTTGATGGCATTGCAATGGAATGTTTCTAATCAATTATGGAGCTGCCAATCTTGAGTTCTCGAACAAAAGACTCGTCAGTAAATAATAATAAAAATTGGGACGACGTATTAGCACGTTTTGACATACAGAATCAGGATGATTCTGACCTTTTTGGTAATCACGACGAGACTAAAACCGTAACAACCGAAGACACTGCGCCTCTAGGCCCACGATGGGCTGTGCGAGCAATTACCTTGGTTGGATGTGTCACTGTACTAGGAAATTTACCGTTACAGTCCTATTTGCCTGGCAATGTTACCCAAAAGTTTGAAATCACTTTGGACAAGACGGTTCCAACAACTAGCACTTCAAATGAACAGACAATTGCAAAGCAACTGCCTGTTAATCAAGTGAACTACGCAAGTATTACCAAAACACTCATTCCAGCTCCGGTTGTTGAAGCCTCATCAGCCATTATCAATAAGGCTGTTCCGTTAAAGTTAAAAGAGAAGGTCGAAGTGGCTGAGGCCACCGCCCCAACATCTCCAAACATAATTGTAGCGAACTCATCTAATGATGGAGCATCCGAAGACCGTTATAACGAAGAGATTCAAGAGCTTCCTTTACCAAAGCATGCACTCGTTACCTATACTGGGCATGAACTTATTAACCCAGAAAGTACTTGGCACACCTACACAGTAAAACGCTACGACAACCCAACCAATATTTTCAGTCAACTAAAACAACCCGATGTTCTCAAAGATTTACAGCAGATAGAGCCAATTGCCACTGCCTTAAAAGACATGAAAATGGGAACAATTGTTCGCGCTAAGTCCTACAAGGGCAAGCTAGAAGAGTTAGCATTTACACCTGACAATAAAAATAGTTTTGTCGTTATACCAACTGAGGACGGAAGTTTCGAAGGTTCTTGGCAGAAAAAACAATTTGAAGTACGCCAAGCAAGAGCTACATTCTCAGTTAAGAATGGTTTATTTTTGGACGCCAAAAGGGTTGATGTCCCTAATAATATTGTAAGACAAGTTGTTACCGTTTTTGATTGGGATATAGACTTTTCACATGATGTAAGAGTTGGCGATCAGGTTACCGTTGTTTTTGAAAATATTTACCACGATGGCGATTTAGTTGGAAGTCAAAACTTATTGGCTGCTGAGTTCATCAACAAGGGCAAGATCTACCGTAGCATTAGACATACAACCGCTAGAGGTTTAACGGACTTCTTCACGCCTGAAGGCCGTGAAATGAAACGCGCCTTTATTCGCACACCGGTTGCGCATGCTCGGGTTTCATCCCACTTTAACCCTGGACGTTTCCACCCTGTTCTTCACAAACTCCGTGCTCACAAAGGCACAGACTTTGCGGCGCGACGCGGCACACCCATCATCGCTACTGGTGACGGTGAGGTTCAACTGATAGGAAGAAAAGGCGGCTACGGGAAGACAATCATCCTCAAACATCGTGAAGGCTACACTACGCTGTATTCTCACCTTTCAAAGTTCAAGAAGGACCTTAAGAAAGGCCAAGTTGTCGCTCAAGGCGATATTATTGGCTATGTTGGGTCGACTGGATTAGCAACGGGTCCTCATTTGCATTATGAATTCCGCAAAAACAATATTCCTGCTAATCCGCTGACCGTTGAATTACCCAACAGCATGTCGTTGACGAAGAAAGAACTTGTTAAATTTGAAGTTGATGCGATAAACATGAACTTGCAGCTTAATGTTCTTCACCGTTTTGCTATGGAAAACTTCGACATCAACAGCGCTACTGGTGGTTAATAGCCCTTTTTCTAACACTCGATTTGAAAAAGGTTATTATATAGGCATCATGTCTGGTACCAGCATGGATGCCATCGATGGAGTATTGGTGCAATTCAACGCTGACGGACTCCCCAAAACTGTCGCTTGCCACACTTTGGCATTTCCCACACTTCTAAAAGCTGATTTAACAGCAATCATCCAACCTAGCTGGGCAGGGTCGTTAAGGCATATTGCAAGCCTGAACGCCATGCTTGGATCAATTTACGCAGAAGCCGCTGAGGCATTAATCCAAGAGAGCGGTATTCCTAAAGAAAAGATACATGCCATTGGCAATCATGGACAAACTATCTGGCATCAGCCAGATGATGAGCCCCATTTTAGCTGGCAACTCGGAGATGCCAATCGAATATCGGAACTAACTGGCGTAACGACTGTTGCAGACTTCAGAAACCGGGACATTGCAGCAGGCGGTGAAGGCGCTCCGCTAGTCCCCGCTTTTCATAAGGCAGTCTTTTCACACGCAACTAAGAACAGAGTGATACTTAATATTGGAGGCATAGCAAACATCAGTCTCGTATCCCCAATGCTTGATACCTTAGGGTTTGATACTGGCCCTGGAAACTCATTATTAGATGCGTGGTGCTTAGAAAGTCAAAACCAACCCTATGACAAAGACGGAGCGTGGGGAGCATCCGGCAAAATAATTCCTTCACTGCTAGATGAATTAATGAAAGATGACTTTTTCAAGCGGGGCTACCCAAAGAGCACAGGGAAAGAGCATTTCAACTTGCA
>CALKXC010000093.1 GCA_938004025.1 uncultured Leucothrix sp.
GAGTCCTCAGACGTTTTAAAAGACTATTTGGGTGAAGACTTTATCCCTGTTTATTGCGCACAAAAACGTAGCGAAGTTGCTACTTTTGAGGCGGCAATTAGCGCCAGAGAATATGAGTGGTATTTATAAAATGAGTGTTGATAAAAGTACAAATTTTGTCGCTGGGTTAACCAGCTTTTCTAATATCAGCGGTTTTATTACACTGCCATTAACCCGAGATATCGATGCTGCGGATGTGTTTGTTGTTGGGGTGCCTTACGACCTAGCAACAACGGGAAGAGCGGGCACGCGTGGTGGCCCAATGGCGATACGCCAGGCGAGTGGCCACATTCGTTGGGAAGAAAAACGTTGGCCTTGGGATTTTTCAGTCTTTGATGAGCTACGCGTTGCGGACTATGGCGACTTAGATGCGCCAGCAGGTAACCATGAGGCGATGTTGGGTGAGATACAAGAACAAATTGGCGGCTTAATTGCCGCCGGTAAAACGGTGTTAAGTTTTGGGGGAGATCATTTTATAACGCTTCCGCTGCTTCGAGCTCACGCCAAGCATCACGGCAAAATGGCCATGATTCATTTTGATGCCCATACCGATACTTATGAAGAGTATGAGAGTGTTTATAATCACGGCTGTATGTTTCACCATGCGCCTATTGAAGGGCTTATCGACCCAGATAAGACGGTTCAAATTGGTATAAGAACGGAATACACCAAAGAGAAGCATTTGTTTCAGGTGATCGATGGTGCTGAAGCTAATGATCTATCAGCCGATGAAATTGTAAAACGCGTTAAAGCCATTGTTGGCGATACACCAACCTACCTAACGTTTGATATTGATTGCCTTGACCCTGCTTATGCACCAGGAACAGGAACGCCCGTACCGGGTGGGTTAACCAGTGATAAAGCACTAAAAATCATTCGCGGACTAGCAGGCATCAACTTGGTCGGAATGGATGTAATGGAAGTTTCACCACCTTATGATCATTCGGATATTACTGGTTTGGCGGGGGCAACTTTAGCCTTAGAAATGCTACATGTATTGGCAGTCAAACATAAACCAAACCTAGGTGCTTGAGATTGATTTGCCTGATTATGTTCAGGTTTATTGAGATCGCTACTTATTACTGTCAATCTGGACCAATTTTAATAGGACTCAGCGAAATGAAAGCATATTTGATTGATGCACAAAACAAAACGGTAGAAAATGTCGATGTCGAAAGTATGGATGACATCGTAAAAATGATTGGCTATGACACGATCGAATCTGATTCGGTTGGAAATTCAGGCGATCGTCTATTTTTCGATGAAGAGTGTTTTATACGAGGCAGCGAAGGTCGCTTTCAACTTGATAAGTTGATTCCAGTATCAGGCAAAGGATTGTTGATGGGCTCTAATGAAGATGGGTCTGAGTTAAGCGCAGCAAATACTGCTCAAGATGATCTAAAAACTCGGATTAAATTCTCATAAAAAAAGACGGGTGTTACCACCCGCCCAAACTCGGTACATCAGAGTGTTGTTACAGGGATGTGAACACTCTGTAATTACGATATCAAGGAGTATGCTGCTTAACTAGTCATCACAGATAGGTGGGTATATTTTTAGCAGAAGCGGTCAAAGTTGAAGTGCATATCGGTTAAACAGGATTGCAAAAACTTAATTCTAAATGTTATTGTGATCACATTATCGTTTAAACCACAGAGCTTTAGTGTGTCGTGTGAAAAGGGCTTGTCATACATTCACCGATGCAGATATAAATTTTTGTTGTGTTCGCAGCAAGAATGACACCCAAGGAGGAGATATGAAAAAGAAGTCCCTAATCGGTCTAATGCTGGTGCCACTAGCGATGGGCCTAAGTACCCCTGCATTCTCAGAAGGAACCCTTAACGTAACAAACTGGGCTGAGTACATTGGTGAAGACACGATCGCAAACTTTGAAAAAGAGTTTGATATCAAAGTGACCTATGACATGTATGACTCTGTCGAAGCGATTGATACCAAGCTGTTAGCCGGTAAAACGGGCTACGATGTGGTCAGTCACTCAAGCTCATCAATCGCACGTTTGATCGCTGCGGGCATCGTAATGGAGCTAGACAAAAGCAAACTGCCAAACATGAAGCACCTGCGCGAAGACGTTATGACGCAGCTAAACGCTGAGTGGGATCCTGGTAATAAGCACATCATTCCTTACATGTGGGGAACGCACGGTGTGACTTACAATAAAGAATTGATCTTGGAAACTTACCCTGATGCACCGATCGGTTCGATGGATTTAGTCTTTGACCCTAAGCACATGAAAGAAATCGCAAAATGTGGTGTGGCTTTCCTTGATTCACCAAATGATGTAATGCCAATGGCACTTACACATCTTGGTCTTGACCCTAACACCACTAACAAAGCGGACTACAAAACAGCTGAAGAAATGCTGATGAAGGTTCGTCCTTACATCAAGACATTTGACAACTACGCTTACCAGCGTATGCCTCAAAAAGAGTTCTGCCTAGCGGTTACTTGGGGACCGGATGGTTTACTCGCAATGTCAGGTGCTAAAGAGGCTAACACAGGAGTTGTTCTAGATTTCTTCCTTCCGGAAGGCGAGAAAAAAGCACAGTTCTGGACAGATGGTTGGATCATTCCTGCTGATGCTAAGAACGTAGAAAATGCGCATAAGTTTATTAACTACATGATGCGCCCTGAAGTGGCTGCTAAGGATACCGACACTACTTGGTATGCAAATGCTAATAAGGATGCGTACGCACTAGTTGATCCTGCGGTAACCAGTAGTAAAGCG
>CALKXC010000094.1 GCA_938004025.1 uncultured Leucothrix sp.
GTGAAATAAGCGAAGATAGGAACGGTAATAATGAGCTCGCTAACTTCAAAGCTGATGGTTTGTATTATTCTTTCTTTTAACGAACGTAACATGATGTTCTCCTTTAACGCTGATGCGACATGGGTCCATCATCAGATTTAGAAGAGAATAGTGATAGAACAGAACGGCCAACGCCTATGCAGAAATAGCCATTACCACATTGTTCTTAAATTTAGGGGGGTTAAATAGCAGAAAACAGGTCAAATAGAGGAGGAAGTGTGCCGCTCTCTGTATTCGGTCGGTGTCATTTCATAATGCTTTTTAAAGCTGCGCGTAAAGTGAGAAGGATCACTAAATCCTGTTTCATAGCTGAGTTGGGTGATATTAGATTCACTGCTCAGTAGTAACTGTGCAGCATGTTCCAATCGGATAGTCATCAACATTTGTTTCGGCGTTGCGCCGGTTAATGTTTTCACTTTACGACTTAAACTGCGTTCACTCATAAACACTGCTGCGGCCATATCTGAGATTTTGATATCCACGTTATCAATATTTTCACGCACGTAGTTCTGGAGCTTTTCAAGAAAAATAGTTTCGCGCTTAGGAAGTTCAGGATGCTTGATAACCTTTTCCAAACCATTCGCTTGATAATACGCTCGGATGGTATCTCTTGAGGACAGCAAGTTTTTAATTCTAATTCTAAGCTCGTTAGTATCAAACGGCTTGCTTAGGTAGTCATCCGCGCCCAGTGAGAGTCCTTCCAGCTTTTCAGATTGGTCAGACTTTGCGGTGAGTAGCACGACAGGAATATGGCTAGTTTGTGCATCCGACTTTAAGCTTTTACATAAATCATAGCCGTTCATTTTAGGCATCATGACATCCGATAGCACTAAGTCAGGCATTGTTTGCTTTGCCAAATCGAGTGCTTCTTCGCCGTCGGCTGCTTCGATTAGGCGGTAATCCGTCAGATGTTTACGGATGTAACGACGCATGTCAGCGTTATCTTCAGCCAGCAACACTTGCTTGGATAAGCCCTGCGTAATATTTTCCTCAGGCTCAGTAAGTGGCGATACATCATCGGCTGTCAAGGCTTGGTTGAATGTTTCTTGTTCTAAATCAAAACTAGTGCTCGAGGACGTTGCCTCCGGTTCAGCCCATGAATGTTGCCCAATAATAATATCCTCAGCAAAGTGTGCATGACCCTGCTGTAACGTTAGTTCAAAACTTGTTCCTTCGTTTTCAACACTACTCACCGAAATATTGGCGTCATGCAACACAAGTAGTTGTTTAACCAGAGACAGCCCCACTCCTGTACCTTGTGGCCAACGAGTGTTATCCATCTGGTGTGAGTAAAACATCTCGAATATTTTAGGAATTGAGTCTTCAGGAATACCACAGCCTGTATCGCGAATGGTGAGCAATAGCTGCTCGCTTTCGTCATTACGATCAAGCTCAATGTAAACATGCCCGCCTTGATTGTCGGTAATGCTTTTTAAGGCATTTGAGACAAGGTTAATGACGACTTTATCCAGCGCATCACTGTCAAAATAAAGCGTGCTGTCCTGTCGAGCTTTAGCGCTAATAGTAAAGTGCAATTGAATGTTTTGTCTCTCGGCAAGGGACTCGAAGTTTGCAATCAACATGGGCAAGTAAGTACTCAGCTCTAACTTTACAGGCTTAATGGCTAATGCACCTTTATCAAGCCGTGATAATTCGAGTAGCTGATTAACCAGACTAAGTAACCGTTTGTTGTTGGCTTTAGCTTGTAGTAAGGGGGCTTTAAGCTGTTCGGGTTTAGCGGTGTTTAGAGCATTAAGTGTATCATCGATATTGCCAAGACTGAGAGTTAAAGGAGTGCGAAACTCATGAGAAATCCCTGCGAAGAATTCGGATTTTTGACGACTATAACTTTCGAGCGCTAACTCAGCTTGTTTTCGTTCCGTAATATCATGAAAAGAAACGGTTGAGCCGAGATGATGCCGGAGTTTAGGGCTAAGTATTGGCTGTAAGGTCGCGGCGATATAGCGTACATCGTTGTCTTTGGCATGAGCACTTGTTTGAAGTAGTGCCGTTTGTTTCTCGGCGAGGGTGAAGTCCAGATGTTCTTCAAACACGGCCGGTATACTTATCTCTCGCTCTTGCAACGCAGAGTCTGACACGTCTAAGTTAAAAAGCTGTTGCGCATAATTATTCACGTAAAGCAGTTTGGAATGGACATTGCCCACTAAAATTCCAGAATCAATCTTGTCCATGATGCCTTTTCTGGCGACAGGCATAACATCTAACAATCGGTACTGTCGATTCCCCCATAAGATGAAAAAAATCAGTGCGGGTGCACCTAACGAGAGAGTCATGTGACCATCGCGATACAAAATATGAAATGTGAACGGCACTGCAATCGTTAGAATCACCAGCATTAAATCAAAAAGCGGGCTTTGCTGATGTTTTCTGACGAGATAGGGGGTTACGAGAACAATCAAGCTGATAGCGACAACACCATAAATTAGTCGGACTTGTAGATAAGCGCCTAGTCTTTCGCCAGGGACGATCAGGGCCGTAGGGGAAGCTTGGCTAACAAAGCCGTTAGTGAACATATCAAACAACGCTAAGGTTGTAACAATGGACGGCTGGATTAAGCATAGCAGAATCACTATATGGCTCGGTCTTACTTTTTGGTCTTTGTAATACTCAAGTAACATCCAAATCCACAGTGGGATAATGAATGGCATGAGTACAAAAAATTCAAAATCATCTAAGAACTGAGCGCCCCATCGTGGCATGGGGATTTTGGTGATATCCAAAAAACGGATAATACAGACCAAAGCGAGTAAAATACTCATGGCCGTCATTGGCCGAGCTATGGGTAAAAAACGGTGCTTAAAAGCGTCCCAGCTTAGGTAGCAGGAGGCAATAAAGGCGGTGGCATAAATTATTAAGCCAGTTTCGTACATAGGAAGTTTTAGAAATCTCCGCAAATCTCTTAACAAGTGTAGTAGAGAATTTGGAGTCTGCTGGAATAATTTGCTGTTTTTTAACCGCTTTTAATATTAAGCAGACTGCGGCGCAGGCAGTTTTTTAGCTTGGTTCGCAATGTAATGACGGTAATATCCAATTATGCTGCTGCTAATGAAGATAGCTTCCAAAGCGACTCCGACCGGTGTCCATAAGATGAGGTTGTGACAGAGCCAAATGCCACTGCCGATGATCATCATAATGCGTAAGACTTTATCATTGGCACTGAATGAGCCGACGGTGATAAAGACGGTGCCAATAAATCCTAAAATACTTAAGAAACCGATGTAAGTGTAAAACACAATCACTAAACTGACGGCTAGCGAAGCAGCGGCCAGCCATTGTGACTTCCAACGGATAGAGATTAAAAAGCGTAGGCTAGAAAATAGGAAGATAAAACCCGCTGTTGGCTGATCGAGTAGAAAGAAGTGAAGGCCGTTAAAAAAGCAGCTCAGTGACAGCAATGCTAATAAACGCTGTTGGTTTTTCAGCTGTACCGCAAAACACTCGGTTATTAAAGTGACTGATGCTAATAGCTGCGACAACATAAACTCTGACATGACGACTCTCCTAAAACGATGTAACCATCTTCGGCGTTATCGCCAGAAACGGTTAGGAGAGGGCCGCCAAGGTCTATACAGAATTCGCCAGTGTTAGTTTTGGCTAGGATAAATCGGTCGGGTCTGTGCAAAAACAGCCATTTCCGCTTATGCTCCCAGAATATTACGGTTTGAGTGTCTAAGTTGGGGAGAGCGAAATGACCGACCTGTGTTTTATGTCAGCGTACCAATTACGGCAGCAGTTGCTAAATAAACGCTTATCTGCTCGTGAGTTATTGGCGGCGTATGAACAACGCATCGAGCGTCATAATCCTGTGATCAATGCGTTAGTGACTTTAGATTTTGAACAGGCTTATCGCATGGCTCAGCTTGCTGATGATCATCTCGCACGAACGGGTGAAGCGCTGGGCTCTTTACATGGTTTGCCTCTCGCCGTAAAAGACGTTTTTCAGGTTGCTGGAATGCGTACCACCTATGGCAACTTGCATTATCAGAATCACATAAGCTCACAAGATGATTTGCTGGTACAGCGAGAGAAAGCAGCAGGTGCGGTGATTGTCGGCAAGAGTAATACACCGGATTGCGCCTGTGGCGGTATAACCACTAATGAAATTTTTGGTTTAACTCGCAACCCTTGGAATCATTTGAAAACCACCAGCGGCAGTGGCGGAGGTGGTGCCGCAGCAATGGCTTCTGGGTTGGTTTGTATGGCGGATGGCAGCGATGTGGGTGGTTCGGTTCGCACGCCGGCAGCTTGGGCTAACTGTGTAGGCTTTCGTCCTAGCTCAGGGCGCATTCCTGATTACCCAGGCAGTATTGCGGATGGGAGTATCAGCACAGCAGGCATATTCACTCGCTCTGTGAGGGATGTTCCATTGTTTATGCAAGCAGTAGATGGGCCGAACTTGCACTCTGCTATTCCTTATACTTTTACTGATTCTAGTTTTTCCACCTCTTTAGACGCTCTTAATAATATTCCAAGTGGCAGGGTTGCTTGGGTGACAAATTTTGCAGGAATTGATTCGCCTGATGATATCAACGAGCGGATGAAGGAAGCTCGTAAGGTTGTAGAGAGTATTGGAGTGGTCGTAGAAGAGGTCGATTTGGGCTTGGGGAATGCTTTTCGAGATTTGTTTGCTGATGTGGATGCTTATGCTGTCGTGGATGGCTTGCCAGAAAAAGTATTTGCAGCTTGTTTAAGCGGCGAAGCAACTAAGCCTTCCATAAAAGCCACCGTAGAACGATATCTTGATTTGTCAGCTTTAGATCTTAAGCAGGTTTGGCGCGATGTGGCGCAGCTCAAAGTTAGAATGCAGCTTCTGATGGAGGAGTATCCGTTTTTGATTTTCCCCACTAATGCAGGGCATGC
>CALKXC010000095.1 GCA_938004025.1 uncultured Leucothrix sp.
GTGAATATCAGAGAATGGAGTTTCTCTAACCACTAAGATTAATTTTTTACGCTCCTTCAAACAAACGTCTGCAGCACGCTCGATAAGGCTTTTACTGGCGCCAACTGCAATCGCAGACAAAGTCGCAGTCGTGCAAGGACAAACTACCGTTGCATCTGCAACCCCGCTACCGCTTGCAACCGGCGACATCCACTGCTCTTTTTCATAGGCACGGATCTGGCCTGGAGCTGCACCATATAGCTCAGTAAAATATTCCTGCACTTCCTTCGCCCTTGAAGGAACCTTTAACTCTGTTTCCGTATTAATGACTAATTGCCCAGGCCGCGACATCAATAAATTAACAATAATGCCCTTTTTGACCAGCATCTCCAGCAACCTTAATCCGTACTGGGCACCTGAGGCACCTGTCATGATCAAAGTAATCACCTTTGGTGCGCCTATCATTATGACCTAGCCTCTAACTGACTAAGAATCTTGTCATGAATTCCGCCAAAACCGCCGTTACTCATTACCAACACCTGATCACCTGACTGCGCCGATTTTGCAACGTGCGTAACAATTTCATCCACTTCGGTAAAGATGGCAGCCTTAGCCGTAGCTCTCTTCACCTCTTCTAAGAAATGCGAATCCATACCTTCAGGCTGGAACAATAAAATCTCATCAGCAAGTGCAAGGGAAGCTGCAAGACTACCTTCGTGAACACCCATCTGCATAGTGTTAGACCTCGGCTCTAAAATCGCGATGATTTTTTGCTCTCCCACACTATTTCTTAAACCGGACAAAGTGGTTTTGATAGCCGTAGGGTGGTGCGCAAAATCATCATAGACACTGATTTGGTTTATTTCACCACGCAATTGCATACGACGCTTCACACCTTTGAACTCAGCCAAAGCATCGATTGCATGTTCTGGCGGAACACCAACATGTCTAGCCGCTGCAATTGACGCAAGCGCATTACTAATATTATGCATTCCCATCAAAGACCAGCTTACCGTGCCTACGACTTCATTTTCAAATAGCACATCAAACTGACGCCCCGCCTTATCGTGCAACTTAACCGACCACGTCGCCCTATCATCTGAAGAGGCAAAGGTCTCAACTGGAGTCCAGCATCCCTTGTCTAGAACATCCTGCAGGTTAGCCTCTTCCTTATTGCTCAATACCAAGCCATTAGATGGCACTGTCCTGATTAAATGATGGAATTGAGTTTTAATCGCTTCTAAATCTGGAAAAATATCAGCATGATCATATTCGAGATTATTCAACACCAAGGTTTGCGGATGGTAGTGGACGAACTTGGATCGTTTATCAAAAAATGCGGTGTCATATTCATCGGCCTCGACTACAAAGAAACCTGATTCCCCTATCCTTGCAGATACACCAAAGTTTTCAGGAACACCTCCTATTAGGAAACTTGGAGACATCTTTGCATACTCAAGAATCCAAGCAAGCATACTAGCGGTAGTTGTCTTACCATGCGTACCTGCAACCGCCAACACCCAACAATCTTTTAGAATATTCTCATGAAGCCACTGAGGGCCCGAGATATAAGACAACTTTTTATCTAAAACCGCCTCTACAATAGGCTTCCCCCGACTCATGACATTACCAACGACCACCTGATCAATATCTGTGGGAATATCATCAGGATTAAAGCCCTGAGTGATTGAGATATCCTGCGATTCAAGAAGCGTGCTCATTGGTGGATAGACGTTTTCGTCACAGCCGGTGACTTGATGTGACTTCGCGCGAGCCAAACTCGCAACTCCACCCATAAACGTGCCACAAATACCCAAGATATGGATTTTCATGCGATTTTATTCCATGATTAATTAGTATAGAGATTATACCATTTTAGAATAGAGACTGGGTATAAACCCACTGACAAAGCAATGCATAATTAATCTTTTCGATTAAACAGGCTCAGCAATCCTTTCAGGAGCCTTCTTTGTCACTGGAGCAGCTGTCACTACCTCAGAAGCAGACTCTGGGGCAGGCGCAGGCAAATGAGCACTGATCATTTCTTTTATGGGGCGCGGCTTTGAGATGCCATAACCCTGACCATAATCAACACCCATCTTAGTCAACAAGGCAATTATTTTCTCATCTTCAACATATTCGGCAATGATCTTAAGATTCATAGACTTACCTACCTGAGTGACTGACTCAACAATATTTCTCGCGATAGGATCTCTCATTAGATCTTTAACGAAAATACCATCAATTTTCAGATAGTCCACATCAAGTGAAGTAAGGTAACCGTAAGAACTAACTCCCGTGCCGAAATCATCCAACGAGAAGCTACTGCCTAAACTCTTTAATGTACTGATAAAGCGTGTTGCAAGCGTCAAGTCATTGACTGCAACCGCCTCGGTAATCTCAAAGCACAACATCCTTGGATCTACATCTAGCTTTTCTATTTCATCGAGCACAAAATCCAAAAAGCTAGCCTCATCAAGGCTTTGCCCAGACAGATTAATAGCAAACACTGGCAGCAAATCAGCATACTCAACCCTTGCGATATGCGTGAACGCTTCGTGAACTACCCACCTATCCAACTCTGGCATCATTGAAAAGTATTCGGCCACTGGAATAAATTCATCAGGAGATACAAAGTTACCATCTTCCCCCACCATTCTTATAAGCAACTCATAGTGATGAAACGGCAGGTTAAATTTACCTTTACCTAAGGGGTGAATCGGCTGGGCGAACAATTCGAAGCTGTTTTCTTTAAATGCCTTCTTTAGGTTCCAAACACCTTCCATGTTGCTCTGTTCTTGCTTCATCTCCAAGTTATCAGCACGATAAGCAACAATTCGGTTGCCACCATGATTACGGGCAGCTCTACAAGCAATGTCGGACTCCGTCATCGCCTTGGCCGAAGAATTGGCGTCCTTTTTTAGGACAACAAACCCCCCGCTCAATGTGACGGGAAAACTGCGAGTATTCCAATTAAACTGGAAATCAGCAACAGCCTTTCGAATTGCCTTCATTTTGTTTGCTGCGGTAACTAGACTTGTTTCTTTAAAAATGATTCCAAAGTCATTTCCAGCCAAACGTCCGAGAACATTAACTTCACCATCATTTATGATTGCTTTCAGTAAGTTTACAATCTTACTGATAAGTGAATCACCAGCAGCGTAACCGACCGTATCATTGATTGTTTTAAACTGATCAATAGATATAGTCATTAACACATGGGTTGAGCCGTGCTTTTTTGAATCATCAATTGAGGCTTTCAGAATTGCCTCAAACGCCTTTCGGTTTAGCAGACCTGTTGGGCCATCGTGGCGCTCTATATAATTTAGCTGTGATTCAACCGCGCGAGTTGCTGAAATATCCTCTAAGAACAATGCAAATTGGGATTGCAATGGATCACGATCATTTTCGATAGGTGCTACCGTAACATTCATCCAAGCGTTAATCGCACCTTGGTAACGAACAATACAATTAACCACCTGAGATTGACTTGCAGAATTCTTTGATTGGCGGAAATCTAGAAAGTCTTTGATGGGTATTTTAGTTTTAGGATTTTGCAACTCAAACAAAGTACTCGCCGGCTTGCCTAAGTTACGGCGCAAAGGACTATCGAATAAAGTTTCAGCAGCAGGATTTAAATAAATAATCCTATATTGACCCGTGAGTAAAACGACAGGGAAAGGTACTAGCTTCAGAACCTCTTCTTTCACAGCAGTAAGCTCACCCTCTTGGTGATAACCCTGAAGCAGCGATCCTTTTTTGTATTTATGAAAGCCAAAAGCTAACAGCGACGTAAAAATAACGACGATTGCGATGATGACGATGTAATCTTGTAAGAAAGACAAAATACTTTGTGTACCGTTTTTATTATTATGCAATATTTTTTAATTATTCAGTTTCAATTATACTTATCGCAACTTAATCACCGCTTTATAAGACCTAAATTTCCTCCTTTCGTCTGGTTTAAAACATAAAAAAAGCCGCCATCTCAGACGAGAAAGCGGCTCGGTATTTTTAGCAATTAGAGTAGCTAATTAAACCTTTTCTTTGATTCTTGCTGCCTTACCAGTCAAACCACGTAGGTAGTAAAGCTTTGCACGGCGAACCGCACCACGACGCTTAACTTCAATATTACCAATCTGGCTACTGTAAGTCTGGAATACCCGCTCCACACCTTCACCGTAAGAAATCTTACGGACAGTAAAAGCAGAATTCAAACCGCGATTACGCTTAGCAATTACAACACCTTCAAAAGCCTGAAGACGCTCACGATCACCTTCACGAACTTTAACCTGAACGACAACAGTGTCACCTGGTCCAAACTCTGGAATTTCTTTG
>CALKXC010000096.1 GCA_938004025.1 uncultured Leucothrix sp.
TCACGTGTCACGGTTGGGCATGCTGAAGGGATGCCGTTAGCGTTTGCCAATATTTATAAAGATTTGGCAGAAGCGATAAACGCTAATAAAGAGAACAGAGAGATGGACCCTGCTGCAAACTTGTATCCGCGTGCCGGAGACGGTTTACGCTCTATGGCAGCTGTGGCTGCAGTGGCAGAATCTGGAGCTAAAGACGGTGCTTGGCTTGATGCTCGTCCGCCTATGTTTAGGTAAAGTCACTTAAGATCTGTCGAGTAACATCAGCCAGTGAGACACACTGGCTGATGGATTTAGGCGTAGTTCAAGTTCTTAGATATATGTGCCTGCAGATGATATGGGTAAGAGCGTTCCACAACATTTAGTTTTATATTAATTCGTCCAGTGCTTTTTAGAAGGGGAGGAGGATTACATGCTGTATGTTCGAGAGAAAGTAACGCTTACATAGAAGCAAGGAAATATTTTTCATTTAACTTCAGGTAAGCCTATCAAAAGGGTCATTCAAAATACCACGATCCAGAAGTTGTGGCTCAACTTCACTGTCAAGACGTTCTTCTGATTCGAATCTCCACTCATCCAAAAACTCCCCTGCAGCCAATCGTTCCCTCAACTGAAGGATTGAAAGAAAACTAGATATTTCACAATCTATTGCCTCGTGAACTAACCGCTCAACAACTTCAACATCAGATACTAGACCGCCTGGATTGCGCAAAAGAAGATTTCTAATCAGGTTATATAGATCTTTGGATGTCTCAATCAGCACTCTATCGCTATCTAGCTTCACCTTGATCGTTTGCTCTAAATCGTCTTCAAACCGTGAAACTATATGTCGCGATAGACCATGCTTTTCTAGTTTTAGAGACAAACTAGGATTGGATCTAAGAGCCACTTTCAAAGCGACTTTTCTAGTCAAAACTAACTCCTGATTCGAATTATTTTCAAAGATTTTACTAGTAACAAATCCAACGTAATTTTCCCATGAATCGAAGCTCATAACGACCTCACAAATAGTGAAATATTTCAATTAAAGTGATGTAGAGAACATACTACAGCAAACAATCTGCACAACTTAGACTACATGCAATGTTCTCATTAATATTGCTTTAACTTCAATAATTTTGATCTGAACCTGCGCTTTGGGTAAGTACAAGTCGGAATCCTCCCCCATGATGTGGTGTTTCTGGAAACATGAAATTTCTAGTTGTACAAGTGACACAGTTTGAATAATAGTAATAGGCGCCACCTCTAACAATCCTTCTCACCTCCCTGTCAGCTAATACGTTCTCTCTTCCATCTGAATTGTCATACGGATAAGAGAACTCTGGAACAACGCCGCTACGCCCCCAGTTGCTCAATGTCCACTCCCAAACATTACCGGACATATTTCTCACTCCATAAGGGCTATCACCCGCCGGAGAGAAACGTGAGTATTCTACAATGTCGTCGACATAAGCTGATTTGCAATTAGACCTACTTTTATCAAATTCGTTACCCCAAGGGTAAATCCTTCCATCTGTGCCTCTGGCAGCTTTCTCCCACTCCGATTCCGTTGGCAAGCGAAACTGTTGATCAGAGTGAATATTTTTTAAAGTGATGAGCTCATCTGTTAGCCAGCCACAAAATGCCATGGCTTCATACCAACTTACCCTTGAGACCGGTGTTTCCCATTCGTCACCTCCATGCTTGGAAACAACCATACTAGCTCCTGTTCTAACTCCTGTTCTGACGAGATATTCTCTCCACATTGATATAGAAACCGGATCTTTACTGATAAAATAATCCCCAAGAATGACAGTGTGCTCAGGCTGATCATACTCATTAGTAAATTTCTTGCTACTTATGATTAACTGAGGGTTGTCACTCACAAACTGTTGGTCAATATCAATTGGAATCCCATTCGACCCCATCAGAAATTCACCCGCGGGTATCTTAATTAACTGTGGTATATGCCCAGAGTAATCACCGGTTTTTACACTCCTAGGGATAATGAGCTTTGGATGTCCGGAATACTTTTGAACACGAATAGCTGCATCCCTAACACGCTTACTGTCATCTGTTGTTGCCATAAATTGGAGTAGCAGGACAGCTTCGCTTGCATATTCATGCACTCCTTGAAAAAATCTTAGAGCATGAACGCCATCTTCGCGCGAGCCAGAACTTAGAGAAGCTAGATGCTCGATATCTTGATTCCAAAGCCGAGCGTTGGTAAATATAGACTCTATGACCGGTGTCCTTATCGTATTAGGCTTGGGGTCAAGAAGCTTGCTATGGTAGGCACTTTCAATAAATCTAATGCATTGCCCAATTGTGTATTCTGGGACGATTCTATTCAATTGCAAATACCGATCAAACGAAGGCTCTTCATGCTTCCCCTCCAACACACGATAAACAAACGGTACCTCAGTTATTCGCATTTCCCTCCGCTCAATGCTCGAGACCACATCGCAAAATACGTAAAGATTGTCGACCTCTTGCGTCAACGACACAAGCCCTTCAACTGGGATATGGCTTTTTATTTTGTTAGACTTTGATCCGGCTAATTTAAGGTAATAACTATCACCTATTCTTACCTCTTCCCCGCAATATAGAAACACAACATACTTTGAATTCTGTTTCCTGATAATTTGTTTAAGTTGAGTAAAGGAAGGAACCCGATTATCCACCAAATTAACAATTTTGGTGTTTTCTATGAACCATGAATCATGCTCTTGCTGAATTCTGTTCAATTCCATTGCATGACGTCGAGCAAAGTTGCTAAGCAAATATTCCTCCCGCTTAGCGACTTCGTTTACTGTTAAAACGACTACTGTTATTTCAGAGATTTCCATCAGCTCATGTCAAATCGCCTTAACTACGCTTAATTTCCCAAAACCCAAAACCCAGATAGTACGGCCCTCTGCAAATTAGGTCACCAACCATATTAGCCAGAAATATAAACTTTAGGTAGAGTAAGTTCTCCGCAGTAAAAGTAAGATTAACCCAACTTCCTAAATTGTTTAAGTCTATGTTATCGCGAGAGTAGAACAGCAAAAATGCTATTGTCACGAGAGACACCAGCTGTGCTAGATCGACTCCATGACTTTCTCTGGCTGACAAATTAATAGTACTTTTCGTGAAATAGTTTGTGATTATAAGTGTCCACTTGATAACATTTCTAATTATCCACCAAACTATTTCAGAAAGCATTAGTAAGGCTACTAGGCAATAAGCGTAAGCTGGATAGGTGACAAAAAACGAAACATACGCAAGCGCAAAAGAGGAAACAAGTATATTGACCATATCCACAGAGAAGATTGATTTACTATCAGCTGCCTTGTAGTTTTTAATCAGCGTTCTATCACCAAGAAAAAATCTGACTATTAAGATCAGAACAATTAGTGAGGACCAAAATTCGTCGCCATTAAACACGATATTCACTGGAGATGGGGAATTATTAGAGCTGCCAATCTGACTACCAGCAAATTGCCTAATAACATTTCCAATCGCTAGGACCATAACGAATCCATGCAGAGTCTGAAAGTTCTCTTGGACGTTTTTAAATCTCTGTTCTTGTTCTTCAGTAATGTCTGCTTCAGTAATGGTCATTTGATTTCTCTAATCTCTCCCCAACATTTACAATCGGGATTCATTAAACCCTGTATCGCCAACGATCATATTATAGCGGTCGTAAATCAATTTCAAAATTCATAATTACGGTCGAAGCAGCGAGTCTAAAGCCACCCAGATATACCTTCCAAATGAAGACGGCTGGTTTCCACGCTGTCGGCCAAAGTGACCTTATTGACTTAATCAGTCGTAAATTATTTCATTTCCTCTGGCTACCCATAGAACGCACCCGAGCCAGCCTTTCATTAAAATTAGTATTGGTCGATATTTATTACTCTTCTCCAACCCTACACCATTTTTGCCAGCAAATCGATTTAGGCATCGTTGCTATTCCTGTACTCATAGCCCTGAAATCTATATTAATTCAGACTGGCATTGTCCGAGCTCAGGTTGACACACAGGGGGATCAGCCAAAAAGTCGCAGTTAACATATCATGGAGTACTGACAATAACTGTACGCAGACTAAATTGACAAGATCGTTTTATACAAAAAATTATAATAATATTTGATTGAATATATTCGATTCTGAGTATTTATGCTAGATCGGGTATTGCAACTAACTCCATATCAAATCTTCTATGTTTTATGGCAAACTCGATTACCTTTACTGAAACGGAATCACCATCCTCAAGTAAATCTATCCACTCTCGAGCTACACCTCCAAAATTCGACTTGTGAATTAACCCAGATCCTTTAAGCCCAAATTCAACAAAAAATCCGTAATTTTGAATCGAAGTTATAGTTGCATCAAATACAGCCCCAACTGGGTACTCTTCTACTAGAGCAGTAGCATCCCTATACCTTCTATCATTATTCGCCCTATTAGTTAATCGTTTTGAAATACCTTCAATTAACGATCTTGTACCGATATCTAAAGAGCTTTTATGGCCTACGATTGAGTGGCAATCCATTATCGCGGCTGTGGATAAATCCAGCCCTTTAAGTAGCGTTATTGCGTTATCTAGTTCTGTCTGCGAACTATACCTTTGAAATTTACCTTTACCTGAAATATTTTTACTTATAGTTAAAGCAAGATTTCGCTCTGAAAATAAAGTGTCTTCTGCCATGGTTGACAAGTATTCAGTATCGCTCAAAAGCTGCAGGTGCACTCGTCCCGCTGGTCCAATTGTTATAAGGTCTGAAAATTCGATAGAATCATTTAGTGACTCAGAAAGCAACATGTCGTCATTATGCAATATGTTGATTTCCTCAATAACACGCGTGCTATCGTGTCCCATCAACTGAGTGAGCTCCACAACATCACGTACAGCGAGATACCCCATTGGCCCATCTGTTTGGCTTTTTCTACTTAGCAGGTGCAAGATGTTAAGCCTGCAAAATGGATTGGGAGCAGACTCATCTCTAGAGGAGAAAAATAGGTTTCTTATCGCAGATGAGCCATCGCTGTAGTACATCCTGTCAGCTTTAAATAGAATTCTGGATATGATTCGATTATCAACTCGATAGTCACCATCTGAATGTCGAATTTTGAAAATCTCATCTTCAGAAAGATGACCACTTTTACAGAAATTCAAAACCAATTCTAAGCCGAGTCTAATGTTGCGCCCTGCCAGTCCACTGACTATTCTTCCGAAGTTTGAATTTTGGAACAACGAGTCAACAACACATTGGAGATAACGTGAGACTTCAGACCTTTTGCAACTAACTCGTGCGCCATTAGTTATTGTATAGTGAAAAGGTGAATTGTCGCTTTTTGCTTCTCTAAGTGCATAACCAAGCCGCTGGTACAGCACTTTTTCCAATCGAGGTGGGTCAATTCGAAAAACAAGGTCTTTAATAACAGTATCGAGCGGAGGTACTGAGCTATAAGTCTCGTAAGTTGTATCCCTCATGGGTAAAAAAACAGTACATGGGAATACTTTTTTTAGCCAATTTGCCACTTCAAACATTAATAGCTGTGAGTCCCTAGAGCCTTTATCACAGTTATCTAGTACAACAATATGGTGGACATTTTTAGTTTCTTGAATGTATTTCAACGAGAGATTCAGATTGCCCTGCTTGTCTTTTTTCGCTTCAGAAAGAGTTTCTACAAGCATTTCAACCCATTTATCAGAATTTGGTGGGTAAAGCGATCCCAATCCTTTTTTCAAATCATCTATGGCTAGATGGTGTACTTTTTGTATTATATCGATATGGTCAAAATCCACATCTGTATTTTCCATTTTCAAGCTAGACAAAACAGAGTCGATAACCCATTTGTAAATCATCTCAGAGTCAATTGGCGCATTGTTTAAGTTGATACTTATCCACTGCGTACAGGATCTCAAATCAGCCGGAAGTGCTCTCAATCTAAGGTAATCTGTAAATGTAGTTTTTCCCGACCCAACCGTACCTATCAGTACACACAATCCATTCTTAATGCGATCAATATCTTTTAACTGATCAGTAACCTCAGTCGGTTTTGCGGTATTTTTAACTTCAATTGAATCGGACATGTAACGTGGTATTGCAGCGCGAACAATTTTATCTATTGGTGAAATGTGAGAATTTCGTCTTTTGCTTTCGACATAAGCATTGTGAATTATGCCGTTTCTTTCATCCTTACTTTCTGGATTAAACAAATATCTATATTCGACAGATATGTTTGATCCAAACGAATTCGCCCCTACTGACTGATTCCGCACAGATTTCCCGCCAAGGAGTTCTGTAGGGCGATGGTACTCAGTGATATTGCTATGTTTTTTCCGAAATTCGTATGTGTATTGGGAAATAGCCCGTTTTGATATTTTATCCAACAATATTCTAAACTGATCATTCACTGCACTAAGTTCGTTGGAGTCGACTGTCGTGATGATTTCATTCGAGTCCCAGTCGGAAAGCACTACTTTACTCCCATCGGATACCAGGATGTATAGGCAAGGGTTTACACCGGTGGGGAAATCAGAATTAATTTCCGTAGCGTAAAGTCTAGCTTCCCGCAAGGCCTCTTGAAGATCAGCACCAGGCGTTTTCGCTTCAATTACGACACTTGGTATTCCATTTAGTATCACAGCATAATCTGGGAAATATAGTTTTTTATCGCTGCCCTTCCCTATCCTAATATTTGTTATGTTTGGTTTGGTGATGAAGTCTGAAACATCGAATCCTAGTCCAATCGGAACCGCGTTTGTTAAAAGCGGCAGAACTATTTTTTGCTCAACATCACTCTCATTGTGAAGAGTGCTCAGTGATTCATCCAAGCTCATATAGAATCCAACCTTGCCTTTAAATTAGACATATCAACCAATTCCTTTTTCATTTCCAGCCCTTTAAGACACAAAGCATAATATTCATTGCATGATCGCACCCTTACGACCAATACAGCGATAATCAGAGTTTGAAACATGGACTACGGTCGCAATGGACCGATGTCAGCATATCGCAGAAGTCAGAAATCGTAGTCTTATCAAATACCACTTATCGCAAAATCCAAAGCAGCAAGAACGTGAGACCGACAATGCTCTAGCGTACCTATGGGCGTTGATAACAAGCGATCCGGTATCGCAGAGATCTGTGGGGTCATCAGAACATACGGCTGATCATCTAACATAACTTCGGGCATTAGCACGTCCATAGCTGCACCGTGAAGTGAATCCTTTTTGCTCAACGGGATCACTATTCTGGTGGCCAACGTCGATAGAACAGAATGCTGAACATCCACAAGAAGTGGATACTGTTTTCTGCTAGTTCGGTTTGTGTTTTCGTAAACATTAAACTGTGCCATTAAAAGTCTCGAGTCGAATCGCTGAAGCAACCCTGCTCGTCAACCATATTGTTATAAGCCACAATGGCCAATTTGTTTCTCTCCTGCCATTTTTCATTTTCTACCCGCGCCAGTTTCTCAGTAAGCGCGGCCTCGAGAAGTGCCGACAGGTTGATTTGCATTTTTCTGGATTTCGCCAATAAATCACTGTTGATACTGAGATT
>CALKXC010000097.1 GCA_938004025.1 uncultured Leucothrix sp.
CTCGGGGAAATTTCAGCGTCCCTAGAAAGCTTTGCCTTAGCCCCGCGGACTGATGTCAGTTCGGCAAGTCGCAGGCGTCTAATTTCTTTTACATCCATGAGCAGTATTTTAGCGGATGTGCAATTTAATATATTTCGCATGAGCTTTACATTTATATTTAGCTGATGCTAAAGTAATAAGCATGAATCTAAATACATACCTAGAGAAATTCTCGGGCCCCGAGCGTCGGGAATTTGCCGAAAAATGCGGGCTTGCTTACACGCACCTTTCACAACTTGCCAACCATCACCGTTATGCCAGCGGTAAAACTTGCGCGATTATCGAGCGAGAGAGTTCTGGCGATGTGACAGCTCAAGACATGAGGCCAGATTGGTTTGGCGGTGTTCTGCCAGAGCCAACCAAAAGAAGATCAGCGGCATGAATAGTGTAGCGATGCTTCCTATACAGGTTACGTTGGACAACTACGAGGCCGTTAAAAGCGTCGGTCCGTGCATGATCAAATTCTTCAATAGAGAGGGCGGTCTGTACAAAATTTCGGCGGTCGCACGCGCTTGCTGGTGCATGAGTGATCGAGCGACTTCTTATCAGCGTGCATATATTGGAAGGGTTGAAGTATTCCCAACTGAAACCGTTGATCAAGCACGTGAACACAAGTTTGCTGATCCCTTTGTGGCAGAGCCTAGACGCGAAAGATATAGAAGAATCTATCGGCCACGAAAAAATGCTTACCTTGATCAAATTCCGCATTACGTTTATCGCCACATAAGTGCATTCGGAGAAGTGCTTTACATTGGATGCACTTTCAATCTTCGCCAGAGACACGCAGACCATCGCGCAACACGTCGATCTTGGTTGTGTGACATTGACCGAATTGAATTCGCTCGATTTCCAAACAAGACTCAAGCGCTGCGCGAAGAAAAACGGCTGATAAATCTGTACCAACCACCGAACAACTGGCTGCATACAAATAGCTGGGACGGGATAAGTCCTGTCTGCGAATCTCATCCTGCAGTCATAAAAGCAAAAGCCGCATAACCCAATCCCCATAAAGCCACTCCCGTTTTGTTGTGGCTTTTATTTTTACCCTCTACCGACAGAAAAGCACGAGCGCAAAACAGAAACACAGGAGAACCATCGATGTATTCGCATATCAAGGATGAACCAGTTCAACGTTTTTTCCCATTTTTAGAAGAAGTACAACCGCCGACGCTTGCACCGTTAAGCGATGTCGCCGAGTTTGAAACCGAAGCCGACGCGGTTAATTACAGCGTCAATAAAGCCATTCGCGAGCGTCGCGGACTTACACAAATGCAGCTAGCGGATGATATGAGGATAACTCGTGCGGTAATGAGCAAATTACGACAATTTCAAGTAGCCATGCCCATGGGTAAGTTTCAGATATTCATGGAAACCACTCGCAGTTATGCCGTGTTGCAGTTTCACGCCATGAGGGCAGGTCTCGTGCTGAAAACACGTGAGGAAGAGCAGGAAACACAGCAGAAGTTGGAGCGTTTAACTCGCGAGCTAGAGGATTATAAAACGAGGTACAGGCGGGTAGTGGGGGAGTGATCGCATGACCCCCAGGCCTTCAAGAAATAACACAAAGCCGCTCAAGTCTGGATGCTGCCAGACGCCTTTGGGCTGTCCACACATCAAGCGTTGCGCTAGGCATAGAAGCAACGCTAACCCTGAGTTCATAGGGCCGCTGCTTAGATTCGTGCCGCAAACAAAAACCACGTGCAGCTATTTTGCCGAGATTAGATAGCGCCCACAAAAAAGCCCAGTACCGCGTCAACGGTCTGGGCCACTTCCGTCAATCCCCAATCGCTAAAAAGAGAATCAACCAAATGAATATAGAACAAACACAGATTAATACACTAATTCCAAATAGGCAACCTTCAGTGTCTAAGTTTGCAAACCCGTTAGAGCTTCCACGTTACGAACGCTGGGCTAGCGCACAAAGCGAGATCGATGCACTGCCTCATACGCTAGGGCTTAGCGAGTTTAAGACGGCTCAGGAAGCGATATGGGCAAGGTGGGGTCTTTGAGTGGCTGGCTTAAATTGCACCGGCGAGTGCAGAGCAATTCTCTTTGGCTCTCAGAGCCTTTTTCACGCGGCCAAGCATGGGTGGATATGCTCATGCTAGCCAACTACAGAGAGGGCTTCGTGCGCGTCCGTGGACGGCGTATTGATGTAGCTGTTGGCAGCATCGCTCGATCCCAAACAACCCTTGCCGAGCGCTGGAAGTGGTCGCGAGGGAAGGTTATACGATTCTTAAAAGAACTTGAGTCGGACGGCCAGATAACGCAGTCAACGAGTCACGACTTCAACGTTATAAATATATGTAATTACAAAGAATATCAAGAGGACGATACACGGGACGGTACTCGGGATGAGTCACGAGACGATACACGAGACGAACCGGTGACAGTACACGAGACGGTACACATAAAAGAACTTCAAGAAAGTAAAGAAGGGAAAGAAGGGAAGAAAACAGAAGGGCGCAAGCGCGAATCCGTGACTTTGCCGACATGGATGCCTGAACCACTATGGAAGGATTACGTTGCATCACGTCGGTCGATGAAAAAACATCCTATGTCAGTGAGCGCTTTGAATTTAACTCTAAGCGCGATAGAGGCCACGAATGCCGCAGGTGTGCCCATAGGTCAGATCATGGACCGAATGACCGCTAATGGCTGGAGAAGCTGCAAACCGGCATGGTTTGAAGATGAGCCAAACCGCAACGAAAGCTCCGAGGAAAAAGCCAAGCGATTTGCGGACGAAATCCGAAGTGAATATCAATCAAACGAATCGGAGGCGTTGAGCCATGCAAGCTAATGATCTTGAAAAATTCCTTTCTGGCTGGACGACGATGGCTGAGCTTTTTGGCCGTGATCTGAGCAAGCCTGCCGTCAAGCTTGCATTTTCACTTTTGGCAGATTACGAAATTGGCGAAGTGACAAAGGCAATGCGAGCGCACTCTATGCGTTCAAAATTTATGGCAACTCCTGCTGATATTGTTGAGCTTATCGAAGGCAGGTTACCGACAGACGCTGTTTTGATTGGGCTGGCTAGAAAGTGCGATACGCCGCTTGGTTGGAAAGCGCGTTCAATAATTGGATCTTTTGATTTTCGACAGCTTAACGAATACCAGCTTTCCGAGAGGGTTAAGTCTTTACGGCCTTTATTGCAGGACTTCTTCGAAAGGTCGAAAACGGGTAATTTTTCTGACAATGAAATTGCCTGCATGGTTTCTGCTGACATTGACCCAACGAAAGAGCTTTGCATTGGGCTGCCCAGTGTTCGCTTGCCGTTTCAGTCCGAAATTCAAAAGCGTGTAGGCGATTGCGTCGAAACTGCGCGGCTTGAACATGACAATTCCGCTCCAGAAAAAACAGAGCGCGATTCCGAGATTGGGCGCAAGCGACTTGCAGAGCTTATGCAAACTCTTGGGCAGCCACAAGCCAGCAGTGCTGACTTATGAGCAACCTACCTGAAGGCCCACAAGACTGGCAGTATCACCATCAGAATTATGTACGGCTATTGCTTAAAGCTGCTGATCGCGGTGATAGAAAGCCAGATTACAGTGCTATACAAACGACGCTTGATGAGGTCGAGCGAATCCAAGGCGAAAAGCAACGCAAGATTTTAAGTGATTTTTTAAACCACGAACGCGAAGCAATGAAAAACGGCATCGAGCTTGTTAAGCCTGATTCAGTTGTCGCACAAGAGCTTGCGTATCAGCAAAGACAGTTCAACCCATTATCCAAAGATGAGCGTCACGAGCAGCACAAGCGTGACATTGCAGCGTCGGATGAGTTCATCGGGAAACTAGCATCATGAACAACAAACAACACGCACTATGGAATCAAAAGCTGGACGTGGTTTTTTACGGTGACACGCTCCAAGAGTGCATAGATCAGATGCTAGATGCGCTTTGGCCTAAGCGGTTGAGGTTAGTGGCATGAGCACGCGAGAGCTTATAAACGCAGCAC
>CALKXC010000098.1 GCA_938004025.1 uncultured Leucothrix sp.
CAAGAAACAACCTATTTCTCCAACGTCCCCCCACTATGGAAAGATGCGTTTTTCGTGAGTTTTTGCTTCATATTACACTTGTCATTCTAATCTTATTCAGCGCTTGCTAATGACCTTCTAAAGGTATGTTTCGTTTGAAAATACGGTGTTAGAGAGAGATCTTGGAAATATCTAACAAGTGTTTCAGTGTGGACGCTATTCAATCATATAGAACATAACTAAGGGAGAGAGTTTTATGATCGCTGCACGGAGGCGATGGTCATCGTCCAAATTTCTAAACGCATTAATTGCAACATCCATTTCTGTCGGAGCCGCTTCAAATGCTTTGGCAGAGGAAGTTGCTCAGGAAGCCCCAAAAGCACCTCCCGAGTTAAGCTCTGTTAGCATTCCTAGCCCCAGCACAGACAGTCTCAGTCAGTACGTTAAAGACAAGGGGCAAGCTATATTATTGGGGAAGGCGCTATTCTGGGATATGGCTGTCGGTAGCGACGGTGTCGCTTGTGCCAGCTGCCACTTTCATGCCGGAGCGGACAACCGAATTAAGAATCAGTTAAGTCCTGGCTTGGCGAGAGTTGACTCTAGCAACCCACATCAGCCTAATCCTGACAAGACTTTCCAACCCACAGCATCTGGCGGCCAAGGCGGCCCCAACTACACACTGCTAGGAAAAGACTTTCCGTTTCATCAGTTTAACGACCCTGACTCTAGGAGCTCAGGCGTTAAGTTTTCGACTAATGACATATCCTCTTCACAGGGAACTTTTAGCGGTATATTTGACGCTGTGCCGTCGACCGATGATCTAAACGATCTTTGTGCTCGCGCCCCAGATCCTGTTTTCCATGTCGCAGGCACAGGTGTTCGCAAAGTTGAACCACGCAACACACCCACCATGATTAACGCGGTTTTTAACTTCAGGAATTTCTGGGACGGTCGCGCTAACAATTCTTTCAATGGGGTCGACCCATTCGGCAAAAGAAGCGAGACCGCTAGCATTTTGCGCAAGGATGGAACAAGCGTAAAGGTCGATCTTCGTAACGCAAGCCTTGCGTCGCAGGCTGTTGGGCCAATTGAAAGCACGTTTGAAAAAATCTGTGCAGAGCGCAAAGTTGCTCAACTAGGGCGGAAGCTGATACCACGCAAGGCGTTAGCACTTCAAAAAGTGCATGCTGACGACAGCGTTCTCGGTAGTTCGCGTGCAAGCGATGGCAAAGGCCTAAGTAAATCTTATAAAGAGCTTATTGAAGGGGCCTTTCAAAACGAATGGTGGGAAAGTAGCGCCGACTTCAATGGCTTTACTCAAATGGAAAGCAACTTCTCGCTTTTCTGGGGCCTCGCTCTCAACCTTTATCAATCAACACTCGTTTCTGACGAAGCACCTTATGATAACTTCGCTGCCACTAAAACAGTGGACTTCGACCCTTCTGAAGGCAATCAAAGTCAGTTGACGGCTGAGCAACGCCGCGGGCTCGATGTGTTCTTGAATAAAGGTAAGTGTATCAATTGCCACAAGGGGTCCGAGTTCAGCAGTGCCGCTTCTCATCTGCAAAAAGAGAACGAAGAAAACGGCCTAGTTGAGCGTATGATCATGGGTGACGGCAATCCTGCCCTTTACGACAATGGCTTTTATAACATTGGTGTTACTCCGACTCATGAAGACATTGGTGTCGGTGGACGAGACCCATTCGGTAATCCACTATCATTTACTAAACAGTACCTCACAAGCAATTTTGTTGACCCTATTCAGGTCGATAGCTGTACCTTCGAAGTTCCGTTTGGCAATGGACCTACCTCTCCAGCGAGCATAGTTGACTGGGTCAATATTGGTTCGGGAGTCAGTGCAAGTGGCAATAGCTTTACCTTAGGGGGAACCGCTTATCAAGATCAAATCAATTCCGTACCGATGTCCCACTACGGCTTTAGTGACAAATATCGAGTGAGTTGGACGGTAGGTTCCTCACCCGCTGGTTATCAAATGGTTGGTTTGGGCGTCAGTGAGAGCGGTGCTAGCTACACCGACATCGATTATGCAATGTACAACCGTTTAGGCTCATTACGTGTTTACGAGTCAGGCACCAATCAAGGAGAAGTTGGCACACTTGCAAACGGTTCAAAGTTAGCAATCGAGGTAGACAGTGGAACCTTACGTTACCTACTCAATGGCAACGTAGTTCGCACTGTAAGCTATACTGGTACGCCTGACTTCTACATTGATTCTTGGTACTACTCCGGTGCTGTAAATTACAGCGAGTTCACAATAAGCCCGCTCAGTAATTGCAACGACGCCCCGAGCGACCTTGCTAACAAACGCGCGGCAATACTAGGCGCATTCAAGACGCCTATTTTGCGTAACGTAGAGCTGACAGGCCCTTATATGCACAACGGTAGTATGGCGACGTTGGAGCAGGTTGTAGAGTTTTACAATCGTGGTGGAAATTTCCAGAACTCAGAACTCGACCCGGACATTCAACCGTTGGGCTTAAACAGCCAAGAGAAATCCGACCTCGTTGAGTTCATGAAATCGCTTACCGACCCACGGGTAAAGGATGAAAAGGCGCCATTCGACCACCCACAGTTATTTATCAATAACGGTCACCCCGGTGATGAATTTTCCGTACAAAGCACCAATTCAACGCTCGCCGCTAACCTAGCCGAAGATGATTGGCTAGAGGTTCCAGCAATTGGCCGAGCAGGTCGTTCTGCCGAAGGTTTACCACCACTGAAGCCTTTTTTACCCGTTGAGTTACCAAGCTTTCCGGTTGCAAATCCTGACACG
>CALKXC010000099.1 GCA_938004025.1 uncultured Leucothrix sp.
CCTTTGGGATATTCAAATTGACCAGTGGCAACCGCTTGCATCAAAGTCTGTAATCCTTTTCGGAATATAATGCACAGCGCTCTCAGTTTAAAAGGCTCAAATCTAGAAGGTGGTGACTTAGGATTTAGAAAAGCATCTAACTCAGCGTAACCCTCTGGCGCCCCTTTATATTCATCGGCTCCAATCAGAAAATTGCGATTCAAGTCGATATTGTCTTCGTTCACACGCCGCACTTGTGAAAAGCCATAAGGGTTCACAGCGTGAATAAAGACATATCGGATAGCCGGCTTCTGAGCTGATTGGTTTAATTGTTCAAGTAAGGCAAGTTGTACAGCTGAACCAAAGAACCCTTCTACGCCATGGACCGCTGAAGAGATTACGATGGTATGGCTATATTCTTTGCCAACGATAGCGACGTCGATTGTAAGGTCAGAGATAGAATCATGATCTATAACGTAAGCGAACAACTCAGCTTTAGCTGATCTAGCAGCCTCAAGGAAACGGCTGCGCGCTTCTTCGTAGCTGTTTGAGAAATAAGCTTCCATTAAGATGACTGAGAGTTGGTTAAACCTTCGCGAGTTAGCATGATAACGGCCCATTCCATGGTGAGTATTGTAACACCGTCAGCTTTGGCAACCACTTCAAAAGTTACATAACCACGCTGATTTGATTTTGAAGAAATGCTTTTACGGGTAACCACCGAAGTGACATCTAGTGCTTGGTTAGGGTACCAAGGCCGCATCCATTTGATTTCTATTCCAGGTGCGCCAACCGAACTACTGCCAAGCAACACCTCGTCACAAAAAGGTCGATAGCACTTTAATTGTGTTTGAAAACCAGAAGCGGCTAATTGACCAAAGTGTGTCTTTTCCGCTACCGCTTCATCTAAGTGAAACAGTTGAGGATCGTGCTCTGCGGCAAATGCTTTGATCTCTTCAGGTGTAACTCCAGGAACTTGGTACTCAAGGGTAGAGCCTTCTTCGAAGTCTTCGAAATACTTAATTGGGTCGATATCTTTAGTCATAAAATCATCTAAAGCCAATTGATTAGGAGGATTGATTTTAACACGCTGTGGCACTAAGTCGCTGGCTAAAAAAAGTGAACAGTGAATTCGTTCAAAAAGCCTATTGCTATCAATTCACGGGCTAAACGGTCATACTGAATGATTTTCGTGTTACTTGGCTTTACAAAAGCTAGAGCTAACAACAGCCCTTAAGTTGACTTAAATCGCTTGAGGTTTATGACTTCACAATAGGTGTAAAATCTCATGAGTAAAGGTCAAGACAGTAAGAAAGCAGTAAAGAAAGAACCGCTTTTAACTCCTAAAGAAAAGAAGGCTGCAAAAGCGGCTAAAAAAAACGCTAAGAAGTAATGAGCAAATGGCTACCGAAGTTTTCGGTGGCCTTTCTTAACAAGCCCCCTCGTCCCATTTACTCATAATTCTAGCTTTCTCTTCAGTCACTTCTTGGTAAGTTGCCGGATAATTACCCATTTCACCAAAATTATGTGTTTCAGAAAGCCGCAGCAATAATGTTGCCTTGCTCTCAAGATTAGACATCATCTTTTGAGATGATAAGTTAGGATTGGTTAAATAAGCATGTATCATGGAATTAACGAGACTCATAAACAGCGTGTGACGTAGCATTCCAGTTAAGTCCCCTTGTACCATTATTGGAAAATCGTGATCCCAAATGAGAGCGATATTCTTTAGATCATTCGTGTGCTCAGTTTCATACTTTACAATCCCATCAACTATTCGATTTATTTCTTCGTAATCATAATGTTTCTCGTAATCAATCGCTTTGTAAGACGCAAGCAGTTCATCGATTTCAGATTTAGGGGTTTGAGCAGCACTTACATTAACACTGATTTTCATTGGGGAAATGTCGTTGAGGTTGCCCTCATCAATATTCAATTCGATTTCATGAGACGAACTAGACATATTATAATTCATAGTTTTATTGAACTCTTAAGATAGTTTTAAAGGTAAAAGTTGCGAAATCGATTTGCCCGATCACACCTAACAATAGTCTTAAATAACAATAAATTCCACATTATTATTAACAATAAGTCACAACCTATTTAACCTTACCCCCCAGTCACTATTATCCTTAAGATCACAATTCTCTTCAGTATCAAAAGTGATATGTTTTGCCATATCACTAATATGCACATTAATACCCAGTAATTTCTTCTGGATTACAATATTTATATTTTGGCTATCGTTACTAGCCAAAAAGAGGGCTAAATTTTCATTAGTATCGAAAACACAAACAATCTTCAGGCTGCTCGGAAAGTTGGAATAGTTGACTAAATGAGTCAACCATTCAAAACCTGTATATTGCTCCAAAGCATTTTCGCAAACATCCGTGAGTGCTTTGCAAATCTGGTTATCGATTTTCTTATCGGTTTTACGCATTATTTTCAGGCTCGTTTACATATTGACGCCAATCGTGCTGCTCTTTAAAGCCCAACACTTCTCGGATTTTACGGTTTGAAAACAGCGCTTCATGCTCAGTCAACTCCCGAGTTAACGGCACACCTGGAAAGAACCGTTCGCATAATTCTTTATTATTAAGAATTGCACCATTGCTGTCGTTTCCAGCATTGAACACCTCAAAGCCTAAGCCATCTTTTTCTAAACAAAGATCAACAATCTGACCTAAGTCACGCGCATCGATATAGCAAAACGCATTGCGGCGGCGCATCTCAGGCTTTTCAAAGTATTTAGGAAATAGCTCGGCGTATTCATGCGGTTCAACTACATTTCCGATACGTAGCGCATAAATATCAAATCCTGAGCGACGCTGGAAAGCACGCGCTGTTTTCTCGTTAACGACCTTAGACAAACCGTAACTGTCCATCGGGTCGATGTCATAATCTTCTTCTAGCGGTAATGAATGAGGGTTGGTTTCACCGTCTGAGAAACAGATACCATAAGTAGT
>CALKXC010000100.1 GCA_938004025.1 uncultured Leucothrix sp.
CAGCAGCACTGTATGCAGCTGGGGCTACTGCTAAACTTAAAAAAGCAGCAGCAAGTAGTAATTTAAATGAGTTCAATTTCATCCTGTTACCCTCGTTGGAACTTCTTTTTCCTCATTAGCGGCACCAACAAAATGTGGTAGCAATAAGGTTGTCGCTAGATAAGCAACTGGTATTAACAGCATCTGCCAGAACAAACTGCTCTGATTGTCAGTGAAGCTTGAGTCATATCGCAACAAGTCCCAGAAAAGCACAGAAACAAGCAGAATGACAAACCACATCAAGTAATTAACTTGCCTTGGACGACTGTGAACGTAAGTGACAGCAAAGAACAAGAAGTAAATTTGCGTACCACGCGTACCTAGCTCTTTCAAGCCATCAGTTACAGCCATGACACCTAATACACCTAGCACAATGAAAGTTACCGAGAACCAAGCAAGGTTAATCAAGTGAGCTTTGTTTCTGTAACGAACCGACTTAATTGGATTCTTATCTAACCATGGCAAAACAAACAGTACCGCAATAGCAGCAAACATGGCCAACGTTCCATACCAAGGATCAGGTACTGCTCGAAGCACAGTATAGAACGGCGTGAAGTACCAAACTGGAGCAATGTGCTCAGGTGTTTTCAGTGCATTTGCAGGCTCAAAGTTTGCGTGCTCAATAAAGTAGCCGCCGCCTTCTGGCATGAAGAAAACAATGAAGAAGAAAACAATTAAGAAGACAACCACGCCTACAATATCTTTCACTGTGTAATAAGGGTGGAAAGCAATACCATCTAAAGGTATACCCTTCTCATCTTTGAGCTTTTTGATCTCAACGCCATCAGGGTTATTTGATCCGACCGTGTGCAAAGCAACGATATGAACAAATACTAAACCAACCAAGATCAAAGGCACTGCCACAACGTGGAATGCAAAGAAACGGTTAAGGGTAGGATCCGATATTACAAAGTCACCACGAATAGTGGTTGAAACAACATCCCCAATGTAGGGAATGGTATTAAAGAGATTGATAATTACTTGGGCACCCCAGAAAGACATCTGACCCCATGGTAATAAGTATCCCATGAAAGCTTCAGCCATTAGTGCTAAGTAAATTAGCATACCGATCAACCAAACTAATTCACGTGGACCTTTAAAGGAACCATAAATTAAGCCACGGAACATATGCAGATAGATAACGATGAAGAACATCGAAGCACCTGTCGAATGCATGTACCGAATAAACCAACCGCCCGGGACGTCCCGCATGATGTACTCAACTGAAGCAAATGCCATCTCTGCGTCAGGTTTGTAGTGCATTGTTAAGAAAATGCCCGTTACGATTTGTAACACAAGGCATAACATTGCAAGTGAACCAAAGAAGTAGAAGAAATTGAAATTCTTTGGCGCATAATATTCTGCGATGTGTTTATTCCACGTTTCTGTCAGTGGAAATCGCGAATCAATCCAATTTAGTAAACTCATTATGCAGCCACTCCATTTTCACCGATCAGTAACAAGGAATCGGATATAAAGTAGTAAGGTGGGATTTCCATGTTAGTTCCAGCAGGCGCACCTTTAAATACGCGACCAGCCAAATCAAAACGTGAGCCGTGACAGGGGCAATAAAAACCACCTTGCCAGTCTGCGCCTAGGTCAGCAGGAGCCACTTCTGGACGATACTGAGGGGCACAACCTAAGTGAGTACATTTTCCAAGCATGACAAGAATTTCTGCTTCACGAGAACGACTTTCTTTATCAACATATTCAGGCTGCAAGGACAGCTCTGACTTGGGGTCTTTAAGCTGAGGCACAATACTAGGTAGCTTAGATAGCATATCTGAAGTTCTATTAACTACAAATACCACCTTACCCTGCCACTCGATACTGATCATTGCACCTGACTCAAGCTTGGATATATCTACTTCAACAGGAGCACCCGCCGCTAATGCACGAGCACTAGGGGTGAGAGAACCTATAAAAGGTATTGCAATCGCACCAACACCGACCGCACCAACAGCTGAGGTAGCACCAATAAGAAAGCGCCTACGCTTCTTATCAACTCCTGTGTCTGCCATTTCTATAACTCCTTAATCTTCAGAATCTGTATTGCTATTTATATAGCAACTTAGCGCTCGCCATGTAAGCAAAGCGCAAATCAAGCTAAGAAATCAAGCCTGATCTAAATTTGGGCTATAGTCGCCCAAGTTAGTAATTAGGTCAAGTTGTAAAGCCTCCCACTAGGGGAGGCTTAAAAACCTAAAGAACAGTCAAAAAACCTAAGCAACTAAACATGTATTACTGACTATTAATAACCATGAAGTTAACTGCTTCGATGACTGCTTGATCTGTAAGTGATGGGTTTCCGCCTTTAGCAGGCATTGCCCCTTTACCCTTCACTGCGCCCGTATGTAACGACGCCAAACCGTTTGCAATTCTTGGAGCCCAAACCGCTTTGTCACCAAGCTTTGGCGAATTAGCAACACCATTGTCGTGGCATGCAAAACAAGAGCTTTTATACGTCGACTCACCCAGCTTTGTTAGCTCGAGTTTGACAGGCTCTGCTACTGCCGGAACTGCCGCTGCTGTTTCAGCTACAGCAGGCTCTGCAGCTTTAGCAACTTCTTTAGCAGGCTCAGCTTTGACAGGAGCGGCTTCAGAAGCTTCAGCCACTTCAATTCCAACGGTAGAAAGCATCTGCTTAATCGCTGCTGAAATTTCGTCATCAGTTAAGGTTGGATCACCACCACGTGGTGGCATGCCACCTTTACCTTTAATCGCACTGGCAAGCACAGCATCGTAACCACCCGCTAAACGCGCTTCCCAATCAGCTTTTGCACCAGCATCCAACTTAGGTGCGTTGGCAAGACCAATCGCGTGACAAACCTTGCAGTTCTTATCGACGATGGCATCACCGGATCGTGGAGCACCTGCTTCAACAACAGGCTTAGCTAGCGCAACGCTACCAATTGGCTTGAGAGCCGCAGCCATAGTCGGGTCGACCTTGGCCTCATCAGTCCCAGAGCCCTTGTCAGACGGAGCGAACAACCAAAGTATACCGATAAATGCTGCAGCTACTAGTTGAACCCAAAAGAACCCAGGTAGTTTTTCATGAGAACCAGACATGGTTGCCTCCAGTTATATAATTCTAAAATTTGATTTATAAAAAGCGTACGGACTTATTCAACTTCTGCGCGCTTTGTATTCAGTTTCACAAATAAAAACAATGTTATTAATGCCATCAAAAACCACTGAAGCGCATAACCGTTGTGTCTATCAATTTTTCCAAAATATGGCTTCCACTCTCTGATGTAGCCATGTTGCTCATCCTTAGCCAACTCAATCATGATAGGCAAGAACGTTAATCCTAATTCAGCACCAAAATCGTTCGGCTCGAAAGCCTGTACTATATGTGGGAACTTGGTGCCGCTTAAATCTCTTTTTTCAGCAAGCTGTATAGTATTTGAAGGATCTTTAATGACCCCTGAAATAGTAACTGTTTCTTGCATCACCTCAACATCAGGCAATTGATCTCTTCTTCCCAACATAGGAACCCAACCTCGATTCACTATGACAGCGCTTGCTTGGCCATCAATCAAAAATGGCGTCAGCACATGAAATCCAGGTCTTCCTTGGTGAGTTTTATTATCCCAAAGGAATTGATGATCACTAACGTACTGGCCAGAAATGATAGCCTTGCGGTATATCTCAAGCTTTAAATTACCACTAACTTCGTTGATAACTACCGCTTGCTTTTCTACAGCTGAGTTAACATCTCTCTCAATTTGACGTTTCTCATCAGCGCGATCTAACTGCCAGAGCCCAAGCAAAATTAAAACCGGAAACACAACGAAAAACGCCAATGTAGGGACTAGTGCTGGTTTAAACCTAAACCTTCCTAACTGTATACCTTTTATCCGAATACACCATCAGGCTGAATCCAGCCCATCCAATATGAAAACATCACAAATACAAACAAAGCTATCGATGCAGCAATTCGTCTGGCTAAAGACTTCATCATTCTTTGGGAGCCTGACTCATCATTCATCATGTAGTAGAGGGCTGAACCCAAACTATAAACAATGAAAAGAAAGAAACAGATAACTATGATTTTTATCAAAATTTACTCTCACTTCTCAGTAACGAGTTAGGTCAATCTTTGGAAGCATTGACCTAACATATACTGAATTAAATTAACCCGTGAACCAGTAAACATAGATAAACAAACCTAGCCATACCACATCAACAAAGTGCCAGTACCAAGCAACTGCCTCAAAGGCGAAATGGTTTTCAGGAGTGAAGTGTCCGCGAATGATACGCATCAAGATGCAGATTAGCATCACAGTACCTAACGTTACGTGGAAACCATGGAAACCTGTTAATAGGAAGAAAGTACTTCCGTAAACACCAGAAGTCATCTTAAGGTTTAGGTCGCCATAAGCATGAGCGTACTCATATGCTTGGAATCCTAGGAAAATCACACCGAGAGTAATCGTTGCAATCATGCCGTAGATCAATTGGTCACGCTTTTTGTTGTATAGTGCCCAATGTGCCCAAGTCAACGTTGCACCACTACAAAGAAGGAGCATCGTGTTTATCGCTGGAATACCCCAAGCATGAACAAGCGCTGATGGTACCGCGAATGTTTCAGGGTTTGGCATTTTCACCAAAGGCCAGTTAGCACTAAACTCAGGCCAAAGCAGCTTAGCTGTCCACATGTTGTTGCCCTCACCGGCCAACCAAGGGATAGAAAACTCTCTCGCATAGAACATCGCACCAAAGAACGCTGCGAAGAACATAACTTCTGAGAAAATGAACCAACCCATACCAATGCGGAATGATTTACCAACCTGCTGATTGTAGTACCCACCTTCGCTTTCGCTGACGACCTGTCCCATCCAGCCAAACACCATGAATACAACAATTACCAAACCAAGCACGGCAAGACCAGCACCTAAACCACTTCCGTGGAGTGAACTAGCAAAGCCTCCTAATAAGAAAGCCATGCCTATAGAGCCAACGATTGGCCAGTAACTGCCCTCTGGCACGTAATATTGATCTTTAGATTGCTGCATTGAAAGCTCCTACATTTCTCGATGTCTTGTTGTACTCAAGCATCAGGTTTAATTCTAAAAAAGTTATAAGAAAGCGTAACGTTATGGACATTTTTGTCCAATGACGGCTCGACGACAAAACGAACAGGCATTTCAACCGGCTGCTTCGCAGCGAACTCCTGACGCGTAAAACAAAAACATTCTAATTTCTTAAAGTGAGTTGCTGCTTGATAAGGAGCAATACTCGGAGTCGCTTGGCCGATTACCACGTCGTTAGAACGGTTTTCAGCAAGATAATTCATGGTATACACTTTCCCTGGTACAACTTCCATCCTCGCGACCTCAGGGCGGAAACTGACAGGAAAACCGGCTGCAACAGCCGCAGAAAATGTCACTGAGACTAACCTTGATTCATCAATTTCATAGCTACTTCGTACTTCTTGATAGCTTTCGTTAGTCGTTCTGCCATTAAAACCAGTAATATCACAAAGAATGTCATACAAAGGCACTAACGCAAAAGCGAAGCCGAACATCAACACTGGAACACAAACCAGTTTGATCCAGAAGCTTTTTGCAATGGGTTCTTTCATTTACTTCCCTGACAAGATTAACGTCATTGAAAATATAGCGATAGCAACCGCAGCCACTATCGCTGCGGTTACCATCGCCCCACGCTGCTTTCGCTTCGTGTCACTCATACTTACTAATCTCAGTGAGCGCTGTGGCTTGATTCTTTAAGAATCAGCTCACGTGGTGGCTCTTCAGTGAAAGTATGGTAAGGAGCAGGAGTTGGTAATGTCCACTCCAAACCTTTAGCACTTTCCCAGACACGAGCTTCTTTAACTGGCTTTCCGTTACGGATGCAGTCAACAACAATGTAAGCTAATAGTATGAAGGATAGGCCGAATGCAAATCCACCGATACTAGCGATCCAGTTGAAGTCAGCAAACTGTAGAGAATAGTCAGGAATACGACGTGGCATTCCGGCTAAACCTAAGAAGTGCATAGGGAAGAACAATACGTTTACAGAGATGACCGCCCACCAGAAGTGGATAGTTGCTAGCTTCTCGTTAAACATATTTCCACACCATTTAGGCAACCAGTAGAAAACACCAGCGATAATCGAGAATAACGCTCCAGTTACTAGTACATAGTGGAAGTGAGCCACAACGAAGTAGGTATCATGGTACTGAATATCAGCAGGTACGATCCCTAGCATAAGACCTGATAGACCACCAATAGTGAACAAGATTACGAAAGCAACTGCCCACATCATTGGAATCTCGAAGCTCATTGAGCCTCTCCACATGGTTGTTACCCAGTTAAATACTTTAACACCGGTTGGTACAGAGATCAGAATCGTCGCATACATAAAGTACATCTGACCCGCTACTGGCATACCCGTTAGGAACATGTGATGAGCCCATACAACGAATGACAGAATAGCGATTGATGCTGTTGCATAAACCATTGAGCTGTAACCAAATAGAGGCTTACGAGCAAACGTTGGAATGATCTGAGACACGATACCAAACGCCGGAAGAATCATGATGTAAACTTCAGGGTGACCAAAGAACCAGAAGATATGCTGGAACATAACAGGATCACCACCACCCGCAGCATCAAAGAAACTGGTACCGAAGTTACGGTCAGTCAGCATCATTGTTACCGCACCAGCCAATACAGGCATTGCTGCGATCAGTAGGAATGCAGTGATAAACCAAGTCCATACGAACAAAGGCATATCCATAAGCTTCATACCAGAAGCACGAAGATTCATTACTGTTGCGATGATGTTAATTGCACCCATGATGGATGAGAAACCAAGCATGTGAATCGCAAAGATAAAGAAATCAGTACTGTCAGGTGCAAACGTTGTAGACAACGGTGCATAGAAAGTCCAACCAAATGCTGGTCCACCACCTTCCATGAACATAGTGCTCAGTAGCATCGCACCAGCAAACGGTAGGATCCAGAAGCTCCAGTTATTCATTCTTGGAAGCGCCATATCAGGACCACCAATCATAGGTGGAATCATGAT
>CALKXC010000101.1 GCA_938004025.1 uncultured Leucothrix sp.
GACAGTTTGGAAGATTTTTAAATTGATTGCTTTGTAGACAAAGATGAACGGCGCAATAGGATTTACTAATGGTATTGATGGCGAGGCAATATAAAGAATGTATGCGCAATAAATATTGTCATGGAATAGGTCATGCGCAAACGCATTACAAAAAGGGTCAAATCAATTTCAATCGTAATAATTGCTTCTTTTATCAGACCTTGACCTCTTATTTTAGACTAATAAGATAAGCTGTTTCGATAATTGTGTCATGAGTTTGGTTATAGGTTTTTAAATCATGTCGGGAAAAGCGTTCACCTTAACGTCTACTCATTACTGCAGGGCCTGTGGTAGCTTTGATATGAGCAAAGATCAACCCGATTGGTTGAATTGTCATGTTTTGAGAATAAAGCCAATCTTTGTCTGTCACGCCTGCGCAAGCACCTATTCGGAACAAGCAATTAAGAATAATGCACCTCGAAATATGCCTCGAACAGTAAATGCTTTCTTCCTGCAAACCAATCTTAGCAACCAAAAATTAATCAATAAACAACTGAAACCGCTCACGGGAATGTTGGGTTTGGTTCTTATTGTTAGCACTATCATTGGACTATTCCAGCTACCTGATCAGAGGAAAACATTAAATAAACCAGAAATATCTTGGGTAGCAACCACTGAAAATTTGTCAGATTCTGGTTTTATTAAAAATGCAGATTTAGAAAAATTACAGCAGGAATTTGGGGAAATTTTTATGGAAGCCAAAAAAATCCCCGCTTCATTTAAAACGGGGCAGTAGGGTTCCAACTTTTATAGGAGGGGATTTACAGTATCAATATAACGTAATTTAGTATCAATTAATATATTGAATCAAAAAAAACCTCTTAGTCCAAAATCAAATTTTCTATGACTGAAATGATTTTTTTCAATTAATGTAGTGAGTATTGTCTCTTATTTCGCTATGTATGATTTCTGATCGCTTGTGGCAGTTATTAAAGGTCATGAAGCTTGAAAGCTCAGTTTCAAGTGCGGAAGTGAAAGTTTCCTTGTCTTTAACCCAAGGTTCAACAAACACATTGTGCAGCTGCAAAACGCCCGTTTTTCTGTCTGCCTTACAGTCTAACCTTCCTGCAAAACGTCCACCCCATAACAACGGCAGAACAAAATACCCGTATTGGCGTTTTTGTTGCGGCACGTAGCACTCGATTTGGTAGTTAAAGTTAAACAAATCGGTCATCCTTTTTCTTTGTATAAGCAGATTGTCGAAAGGAGATAGGATTTTTAACGTGCGTTTTGAGAGTGGTTTTTTAAGCAATGAGTACGACTCTGGAAGCATTAAGTACTCGGTGTCATTACCAGCTGCTTTGACGATGACTTGTATCAAGTCCTTATTTTCCAGCAGGCAATCAACACGGCTTTGAATGAGGGGTTTATTTTGCTTAATTAAATGAAAACACTCATTAATTTTGGCAATTCCGTTAGCGTTTAAATAGCGTTTAATTAAAAAATCGATGTGCTCTTCAGGGGTGGGTGCTTGCACGTTAATATCTGCCGTTAGCACTCGTTCCGTTAAATCATAAACTTTATGGAAGTTGTTCCGTTTAGGTATCATCAGGTCACCCTGCATAAACAAATACTCCAGCGCCTGCTTTGCGGGCTTACTTCCCCAGTCGGCAATTTTTTTACCACTATACTCAAAGTCTTTAGCCATCAAAGGACCTTCAGCAGTAATGCGGTCAATGACATAGCGCATCATTTTTTCGTCACGTTTGTACCAGTGATTTTGCTCTCCAGCAGCAATCGCATTTTTCCGAATCAATGAGTGTCGGTAGTCCTGCATGGGCAGGTAGGCGGCTGCGTGCGACCAATATTCAAAGACTTCTTTTTGTTCGAGTAGCTGATCAAGGTGCTCTAATTTATAACGCGGATTACGGTTCCAAAGGGTATGGTGATGAGCCCGCTGCACCACTGAGATGGTATCAATTTGAATATAAGAGAGGTGCTGTATCGCCGCCAAAGTTGCTGATAGCGCACTTCCTTTGGCAGAAGCGGGTGGAAGTTGCTGACTATGGAGAACCAGTTTTCTGGCTTGCTCTATTGATAGAGACTCCTGCATAGTTTTATTCCTCTTAAATTGTCGAGTTAGCTATCCAAATCAGTATGAGCGATAGCGTCGCAGCTGAAACAAGGGTTTGGATGGTAATGATTTTTGCCATAGTGGCTTGGTCACCCCCTAGTTGTCCAGCCAAAATATAAGCACTAATGGCTGTCGGCATCGCAAATAAAAGCACAAGGACTTGGAGGCTAATGACATCCAAATCAAACAAATGGCCTAAGGAAAAAGCCAGAAGTGGAGCGATTAAAAGCTTGAAAACGGTTGAGAGTAAAATTGGATAGGAAAGCCAATCGCTGTAGCGCAGTACTAAACCAGCGCCAACAGACAGCAGGCCTAAAGGCAGCGCCACCTTGCCCATTAAATCCATTGACGCAAACAGCCATGCGGGCAATGTAATACCTAACCAGTTAAGAAGCAGTCCCGTGCTGCAGGAAATGATGAGCGGATTTTTAAGCGTTAAGCTAATTTTTTCTAAGGTTGAGCTCGTGCTCTTAATGTAAATCGTAAATATACCGACACACAAAATATTAAGTAGCAGTACTTTGATCCCAACAATCAACGCAGCAACCTCAAGGGCGAGTGGCGTGTCCCAAACAGAGGCAATGACGGATAAGGTAACGAAGGTATTAAAGCGAAGGGCGCCTTGGTAAATTGAGGTAAAGGTGGTGACTTCAACCGGTTTAAAATATTGCAGAAGCATCAGCAGAACGCTGAGCGATATAAGCACGATGACAATAATGCTGCTAATTTTGAAGAATTCGACTTCTGCCAAATTCATCGATGCGATTTTAGATATGAGTAAGCAAGGAAAGAAGACGTAGTAAACCATCCGGTCCGCTTCTTTCCAAAATTGATCGCTGACGAATTGCTTACGTTTTAACGCTAGCCCTAGCAGAATCACTAGGGCTATCGGTAGCAGCGTGGTGCTAAGCATTACGGCTGAATAGTGTTAGCCTTAATAAGGCGCCATAACTCCACGAATAAAGAAGTAGAAGAATGCCGCTAATAAGCCTGATGCAGGAACGGTAATGACCCACGCTGCAGCAATTTTATAAAGCATTGACCGCTGGACTAACTCTTGGCGATAAGCGGCTTTCATTTGTTTACGCTCGCTCTTCGTGATTGGCGTCTCACCTGCTTTGGTCTTCGATTTAAGTTCCTTAATAAACGCGTCTTTCTCTTCCAGGCTAGAGTTCTCAAACTTTAGTAGCGATGCTTCAACTAGTCCCGGATCAGAGTCATCTTTATGGTGATCTTTAATCTCACCGATCATATGCGCCATGTTTGACTCAAGGTATTCACGCAAGAAGCCAACACCAAAAACACCACCCACTGCAATGTGAGTTGAGCTAACCGGAAGTCCAAGTTGAGTTGCGATAATTACCGTGATGGAGGCCGCCATCGCAATGCAGTAAGCGCGGGTTTTATCCAAGTCGGTTATTTCAGAGCCAACGGTTTTAATCAACTTTGGCCCGTATAGCGCCAAACCAATTGCAATACCTAGGGCACCAATGATCATGACCCAAAGCGGGATGCCTGCTTTTGAATGGACTTCGCCAGATAAAATGGCGTCATTAATTGCGGCTAGAGGTCCAATCGCATTGGCAACGTCGTTGGCGCCATGTGCAAAGCTTAGTAGGGCAGCTGAGAAGATAAGAGGAATAACAAACATTTCGTTTACCCCTTCACGACTATTGGAGAGTTTCTCAGAGGCTTTCTTAATGAGTGGTTTGGCAATGAACGCAACGAGAACTGCAATCGCTAGCCCAATCAAACATGCCAACCAAAAATCGATTTTGATCAGCTTTTTAATGCCTTTCAAAATTAAGTAAACGCTGAATGCCCAAGCCATGATAGCGACTAATAAAGGGATGATTTTTTGGGCGGCGGCCAGCTTGTCCGTTCGATGAATAATTTGCCGCTCAATGAGATAGAGGAAGCCCGCGGCTATCAATCCTCCCATCACAGGTGAAATAATCCAACTGGCTGCAATCTGTGCCATCGTATTCCAATTAGCAATAGCAATACCGCCGGCAGCAATACCGGCACCTAAAACACCGCCTACAATAGAATGAGTGGTCGATACGGGAGCACCTACCATGGTTGCCGCATTCAGCCAGACTGCGGCTGCCAGTAATGCGGCTAACATTAACCAAACAAAGACATCCGGGTTGTTG
>CALKXC010000102.1 GCA_938004025.1 uncultured Leucothrix sp.
AATTGTATGAGAGAGAACCGCAAACCCCTGTTGCAGCGTGCGCCCATCCTTATGATGCCGCTTTTGGTGATGGCCTTATCGGCCTCACTAGCTAAATTGCTATGGATGGTTGTTTCTCCAGTGCAAGACGTATCGGCATCGCCCATTATGACGGCAATAGCACCGATACAAGCCCAGCAAAACACCAACTTTGGGCGTATTATTGCCGATAACCATTTGTTTGGTGAGGTTCCTAGAGCAGCTCCCGTTCTCCCTCAAGCAGCAGTAGCACAACAAGCCCCGCCGCCTCCGCCAGCCAAGCCAGTCGAACCTCCTATAAAACTAAGCTTGCACGGTCTCTGGGCCAAAAAACGCTCTGAAGGCCGTACGGATGATAGTTTCAAAGCGATACCAATCCAAACCAGTGGAGACGATACTCAAGACTTGATATCCAAACTCAACGCGGAATTAGACTCACTGTTTGTTCTTAACGTTGCAAAGTCTGCTAAGAACATTCCACCAAAGAAATCCCGTGGCAAAGCGTTTGCTATCATTTCTCAAGCTGGTGGCGAACAAAAAATGTATTCCGAAGGTGAGAATATTGCCGATGCGGTAAAGATCATCGAAATATATGCAGACAAAGTGGTTGTTGAAAACCGTGGTGTCACACAAGAAATCTTCCTATCTGATGGTGATAACACCACCGTTACTACCAGTGCTCCTAGGAGCATCCCACAATCAGCCAGTGTCGCCGGTGGTCAAGGCAGTCCTCCACCGAACTCAGAATCGGCTCCTCGCAGAAGAGCCGAGAATCTAGGTCAGCAAGATCTGCGAACGTTACGCTCGGATATAATGAACGACGTGTCTATTCTCGCTCAATTCTCAGCGCCAGAACCGCTTCTGATGGATGGGGAAGTTAAAGGCTTTCGATTGCACCTGAGTAATCGCTTGAGATTGTTATACCAAATAGGCTTTAGGCCTGGTGATGTCATTACAGAGCTGAATGGCGTCAGGCTTAATGATCCAGATACGATTCAGCAAACGCTTTATAACTTTATAGGGTCAGAGCAATTGTCAGTCAGCGTGATGCGAGGTCAACAGGAAGAGACCTTCCGTTATAACTTTGATTAATCCTTAATAGCCCCTGCTATTCTTGGCTGAGCACTTCAAAATGCTGCGACACGCTTCTGCCGGACTCATCAACCACGGTGAGCTCATGCTTGCCAGCATTAATCCAAACCGCTTGCTGATGAAAGGTCTCGGTCATGCCTAGAAAGGTATTATTTAAATGCCAGAATAGTCTAGACGTTGGATCTCTGTGAATCGCTTTAAAAACCACCTTACTACGCTCATTACCTAAATCTTTAGGAATATAGATCTGGGTGTTTCGACGGGGGTAAACCAAAGAAATTGGCCTATCTCCTGAGGCGTCAGAGACGGTTTGAGTTTCACAATCACTTCGCCAAGTTGGCAATGATTGATAGTTAGCATGAAACTGTTGATAGTAGAACGCTTGATCAGGTGGCAATACAAACCACTGTCTCGCTTGCATTCTGCCCACTGACTCACAGCCACTGTGAACTCGTACAATCCCCTCGTCACCGTCAACCACATGGATTCGCTGGTGGTAGGGTGATGTGCGCTCGAAATGAGTTCCCTTAGGAACCTTGTAAGCTTCAGATTCACATAAATCATTGGCAAGGAAACCATCATTTTTGCAAAGCTGGATTGTTTTCATTTGGTCAACAGGTTGCTTAAACCATGAGCGACTCGGTAGTCGATTAAACATATCAAACATCATCGGTGCCGCTAATTTGACTCCTGTTACACCTGGCCTACCATCTCCTTTGGCATTACCAATCCATACGCCAACGGTGTAATCAGGCGTTACTCCTATCGCCCAAGCGTCTCGATGACCAAAGCTAGTCCCGGTTTTCCATGCTATTTTTTGCGTGCTGTTAAAGCGTTTCCAAAAACCAGCATTACCCGGGCGGGTAACCTCGAGCAATGATTGCAGCGTCATCCAAGACGTCGCTGGGCTAATCGTATTGCGGTGAGAGGTTTGCGTCAGTTTGTTTAAGCCCAGAACATTATCTTTATCTGTTTTATCGTGAGCCGTTAAAATGGCCTGTTTGTAGAACCGCCAGTTCTCTGGTTTTTCTTGCTGGGCAATGTATGCAAAATTAGCGTAAAGGGCTGTAAGCTCCCACAAGCTAGCTTCAGCGCCGCCCAAAATTAGCGGCAAACCATAGTCACGAGCGTTTCGGTGTAAATGTTTTAGGCCCATTTGCTTTAAAGCATCGAGAAATCGCTCCACACCGTGATAACTCAGCATATTTACCGCAGGGATGTTCAGGGAGCTAGCTAAAGCATCACGCGCCCTCACAGCTCCTCGGAAGTCTCGAAAGAAATTCTTAGGTCGATAACCTGAGTAACGAATGGGGGTGTCATCTACTAGCGTTTCCGGCAATATTTCTCCTTGCTGAATCATATTGGCGAATAAAAAAGGCTTTAAGGTACTTCCTGTGCTTCGTGGTCTTTGCACTAAATCAATTGCCAAACCGTTTTTATCAGCTTTCACGCTCGGTGCATTTCCAACATAAGCCAGTACCTCAAAGCTACGATTATCAATGACTAGCATCGCAAGGTTATTTACATCACTTTGCAATAACGTTTGTGCATGATGCTTTGCAATCTGCATAGCCGAACGCTGCATCCCGTGATTGATACTCGTCTCGAACCTTGGCACCTTATTCGGATCCCGCGATCGCTGATGATCCTGCAATAAAGTGTCTAATAGATGAGGTGCCATTCGTGGCAGCGGTTTTGGCCTAAGCGGTAAGGATTCGGTAATGGCTAAGTCATAATCCAACGTTGAGATGACTTGCTGCTCCTGTAATCGCAGTAATAAGCGATCTCTTTTCTGTTTTAGCTGTTGGCGAGAGCGACCGATATGAATCAGTCCAGGGCTATTTGGCAATACGGCAAGCATGGCACTTTCTGCCCATGATAGTTTATGCTGGCTGCGCCCAAAATATCGCCAAGCAGCGGCCTCTAGCCCTACCACGTTCCCGCCAAAAGGAGCATGGCTTGCATATAAACTTAGGATTTCATCTTTGCTATGACGCATTTCTAAGCGAACTGCTTTTAAAGCTTCTAACACTTTATTCCATAGGGTTCGCGGTGGATTCTGCTGAGAGAGGCGAATGGTTTGCATCGATAGCGTACTGCCGCCACTCACAACCTTGCCTTGACTGAGGTTAAGATAAACAGCTCGCGCAACTGCTAAAGGATCTACTCCAGGATGATAATTGAAGCGCTTGTCTTCAAATGCGATCAGCGCGGCCGCAAATTTATCAGGCACTCGGTTTACGGGTGGAAATCGCCACTGTTCATCAGTAGCGATGTGAGCCCCCAGTAAATTGCCCTCTCGGCTCAGCGCAACCGATGAATACGGAGCATCAAACAGCCGCGTCGGTAGGCTGTGGTAAAACCAAGCTACCGACACTAACAATAGAGTTAAGCCAACAAAGTATGGCGTAGGCCGTTTGGTGATCATCTATCCACTGACTATTCGGTGGTATCAGCTTTTATCCATCGTTCGATGACTTTACGGCCATTAAATCGAATGAAATACCAAAGCTTGCCATCAGCCGCTTTTTCTTCCTTCAACACGGTCACTTTATCACCCGCAATCACAAACATTTTGGTGACCTGATCCTCACTCATGCCATCGTATAGCTTTGAACGCTTAGACTTTATGATCTTAGTCAGCAGCGGCTTTTCCTTTTCAAGCGCATCCGGTTTTACTATATGTACCCATTTCCCGCGCTCACGTGCTTGGAAATTGCCATCGTACATTCCTTCAACGCTAATTGCCGGAACATAGAACTGACCAAGGTAAGATGCATTAGCAACGAGACTAAAGGCTTTCTCTTCACCTTTTTTAAGGTCGAAATAATAGTGAATGCGGTCATCACGAAGGTCTTTATGGTCGTAGACGGCTCCGGACTTAGGCTGCTCCAAATCATTTAGAATTTCCCAACCTGCCGCAACGGGCAAGGTAAGCGCAAGGTATTCAGCATTCATTGGCGAGTCATTACTAACGGTGACCGTCATTTTAACATCAGTCCCTTGTGCAATCTTACTACCATTAGGCAAGCTTCCCCACTCCAACTCGCTATCCTTCTTATTGTCTTCGTAGAAGGTTTTGATGCTCAAGCCTTTACTTAGGTTTTTCTCATCGCCAATGGGAGGCACACCATGTGAAATCACACTGGCATACAAGCGAATACCACCCGTGTTTTTGATGCCTAACGCAGCATCCTGAGTTGCAATCAAACTACTTGAGAATAAAGGCTTATCACTCTCAATCGCAGTAGGCTGCAAACTATTCATGGTGTAGTCAGCCGTAAAGAATTGCTTATCGTCACCTAAATAGCGACTTGCAGCCATCAACGCCCAAGCAATACCTTGCGTACTCTGGAATTCATCCTCTCCAAGCTTTTCGCCAATTCTTTCAAGCAGGAGGCTGGCATTTTCTTTCTTATCCAAAGCCACCAAGTTGCTTAGCTGGATACCTAAATCACCGAGGTGCGAGCTGAACGTATTATCACGCTGCTGATTAACATCGACATTAGGTTGGAGCCCATCGACGACACTTGCAGCGGCGTCGCTTTGACCCACGGATGAATAAGCAGAAGCCAGCATCCAACGTGCTTTTGTATTCAAATCAGTCGACTCACGCAAACGATTCATCGCACCCATTTGTGGTTTCTTTGCGAGTGATAACACATACAAACGGTAGGCTTGAGTATGTGAATCGTTCATCTCGATATCTTGCTCCCATCGCTGCGCTGCTGACTCTTGATACGTTAACCAAGATGACAGCATAGCGGGCGGCACTAGATAACCCGCTTTTTTAGCCTCGATAAGGAAATGCCCAGCATAGATACTCGCCCAAGCATTTTGTGAGTCGCCGCCAGGCCAATAATTAAACTCACCCTGCGCATTTTGAAATTTACGCATGCCTTCAACCGCAGCACTCACATGATCCTGGATCTGCTTTTGGCGATCATCCGTAAGCTGCATCAATTGATTCAGATATAACTGAGGGAACGCCGCAGAAGTCGTCTGCTCCAAACAGCCATGCGGGTAACGTAATAAATAATTTAAGTGACGATCCAGATTTAACGGCGGAACCGCAGATAACTCCAGTGAAGCATGATTAGTCCCTTTCAGTCCGTAAGGCTTAAAGTCGTGCACCCAAGTTTTTCCGGGATCAATACTCTGCGTAGCGACTCGCGTCGTTTCCTTATTGGCACGGCGAATATCGATGAACACTTCAGACTCTGAAACGTGCTCACCACTCGTTGCGGCAAACTTTAATCGCGCTTTACCCACTCGACTCTTAGTCTTTAACGTAAGGAATCCAAGCTTTTCACCCGTTTTTGCAAAATCTATCAATTTAGCTCTAGGACCAACGACTTCAAAGAGTCCATCGGTTTCCACATCAAGCGTTACCTGTTTGATGCTGTCATCCGTTACAAATAACGTAACCGGTACATCAAACGTTTCCTCTGTGCCCAGTACCCGCGGGAGACTAGCTTGCATAATTAGAGGCTGACGAACAAATATTTCTTGATCCGCTTTACCAAATGCACCTTGATCAGCAGCAACTAACATGGCTCTAACCGCACCAAGATAAGGTGGCAGCGTCACTTCATGTGTTTTTGTCTCACCCGCTTCAAGCTTAAATGGCCCCATCACCTTAACCACAGGCGGGAAGCGTCGTTTGCGGTTTTCGTCAGGATTACGCTCGCCTTGACCACCACCAATCGCCAACATGCGTTCTAACTTTCCACTGTAAGCACCGATGACCGAATCGAACAGATCCCAAGTATTAACGCCCAACGCTTCTTTAACGTAAAACTCCCGATGTAAGTCAGGTGTTTTAAAGTTGGTCAGCCCAAGCAAACCTTCGTCGACTACAGCAAGCGTGTAACTCATTGCTTTACCACTGCTTTCAGAGACTTTAATTTGCTGGGTCGTCTCAGGTTTCCACTCTAAGTCTGCTTCTATCACAGGCTTCAGATAAGTCTCAGGATCTGCCACCTCTATTGGCACGATGCCATAAAGGCGCAAAGGCCGCTCGTTAGATTTACCCTTGTGTGGCTGAAGTAACGTCACCTGCACATAAGCATTTGGCGACATTTCTGGTGTGATTGGCAGCTCTACCTGCGTACGCTCACCATCAAACTCTATCCATTGCTGACTGAGAATTTCGCTTCCCGTCTCAACCGTTAACAAGGCACGTCCAACGGTCGCTTTTGGCAACTGCACTGTCGCGGTTTCACCTACGGTATAAGCCGTTTTATCGGTAAATAAATTCAAACGGCTCGCTGCACCACTGCCCTCTTCTTGAGCACGCCCTGCCCAGCCAGGCCAGTCCACATAAACCGTTTTACCCGAGCAATGCTCGCCATTCATGTCGCAGGCACGTACCAAATAGCGACCCCAATCAGGGTATTTTATTTCAAAGTCCCATTCGCCATCTCCGTCGCTATTCGTACTAACAATACTTTGCTTTAACAACGCAGAGTTTTCACTATCGGCAAATTGCGCGAGTGATTCAGGTGACTTATCCCACCACCATTTCCAATCTATTTTGTATAAGGAAACCTTAACTTTTTTGATTCCAACAGGCTCACCACGACTAGTTAGGCTGCCTAATTTTACAACATGCTTGGTATCTGTCAGTAGCATGCCGCGAGTCGCATCGCCCTTCGGGAGCTTTATCCCAACGTAGTTATCGTATGGATGATAATCAACCGTTTGCTGACTGATACTGTAAGCACCACCATTCTCAAAAACACGACTGGTGAAGCGCGCATTTAACATGCCAGGCGCCAATATCTTAGGTGCAAAATCCTTCTTGAAGCGTAGCTTGCCGTCTTTATCTAAACGCCCTTCCAATACTGCTGTGTCACCACTACTAAAATCACGCGCAGGATCATCAAAGGCATAATCGCTGAAACGGGTGAATTGAGTCGGCTTGCTGCTAAATTTCACTGAAATATCGGCCTTAAGATCTTCCGCCGTCGCGCCATGCAACCACTGGCTAGATAGCGTACCTTCGGGAACACCATCGCCTTTGTGGAGCGTCTCAACGCCAAAATCTAATTCTACTTTTAAGCGATTAGGTCTAACCGTTTCAACACTCAGATTTTTGCTAAAACGGCTGCCTCCCAACACTGCACGCGCAATCCAAGTTCCCGTCGGATCTTTTTCGTCAGTTTTAAAGATAAACGGATATAAGTCGCCCACTGCGGTAGTACTAGTTTTAGAGGCAGCAACCCTTCCTCTAGGGTCGATAAGCTGCATCGTCACAGGATGGTTTGCAGGCAGGGTTTGATCTTTGTCATAAAGTGCAAAGGTAAGGTGCATTTGGTCACCTGGGCGCCAAACACCACGCTCGCCATAGATACTGCCCTTCAAGCCTTTTTCGAGCTTTTTACCACCGATATCAAAATGACTAACCGTCAGCGCAGTTTTTGCATTGAGTTTTAGATAGGCCGTGTCTGCAAACTTTTTGGCGACTAATAAAAATGGCGTGTTATCTAATTTAATATTGGCAAAACCTTTGCCATCGGTCTTAGCCGTTGCTAGTACTTGCCCTTGGAAGTTTCTAACTTCCAGCTCAACGCCCGTTAGAGGCTTAGCATCGCGAATATCAGTGGAGATGATATGCAGATTGCCATGCCCGTCTTGCTTAGCGATTAAACCGATATTACTCGCAATGAAATTATTAGACGCAGTCACGTTATCTTCATTTTCGATGTAATAAGAATCTTTGCAAGGATCGTTACGCTCCCGCCAGTTGTAATTGTCGTAGCTATTTTCTTGCCAATTACTAATGCCATCCCAACCTGATGGTTGAGTCTCACCATAATCTTCGTTATTAAGCAGTGTCTGACTGCCCGCCTTTGGCTTGTCTGCACCGACACAGGCATACGTTGAATGTCTGCGCTTCGCGGATAACTCAAGGCGTATTAAACTCCCGTTATAATCCTTCATTAAATCAGTAACATCGATGGAGTAACGATTCCATTGATCATAATTCGCTGCGTTTAGTGGCAGCGTTTTGCGCCATAGGTAGCGACCTACTCGACCCGTCTCACTATTTTCATCAAGCGCGTTAACTTGAAGAAATTGACCTACATTATCGGCATAAATCTGAAAAGCAGTGACTTCAACGGCATTAATTGCAACGGCTTCAAATGGGATTTGCAACTGGCTGTTCTCTGGCAATATGGAACCGCCACCGACAAACTTCAGCTGTGGTTTTAACAAGTCAAATTCTACTTCGCGCTTTACTTGCTGAGTAATTGACTGTCCGTCTTCACTTCTGATACCTGGATTGATTAATATGTTATAGCTACCCGCGAGCACTTCGCTTGGGAAGACTTTAATCAGATTTCCTTCAGCAACAACCTTATAGCTATCTTTAGGCTCGTCAGCTATTTGCACTAATCCTTTAAAATTAATCCCAGAATCCAATGGGTCAGAGAAGTTAATTTTCACGTATGGATTCGTACCTTGATCATGGATAACAGCAACATCGATCAATTCAAACTGATTTAAAACCGGTACTGATATCTCTTGTTTACCCTGCTTATCGATGCCAATTGGACTCCCATCCCAATTGAGGGTCACGTCAGACGCAAAGGTTTCACGATTAATGTCGCGAATAGTGAATTTGTTTCGTTTGCCACTTTGATCAAACTGCCAATCAATAGTCAGCGGCTTATTCTGAAAGCTTGCTTTGAGCATTCGCTT
>CALKXC010000103.1 GCA_938004025.1 uncultured Leucothrix sp.
TTAGTGAAGCAGTAAATATTTTCTTGGTAAGTATCATTCCACTGCAACGCCACCTCTACCCCAACGTCATCTTTAAACGTATCGATATACACGGTGTTGGCATGAATGGCGGTTTTCTTACGATTCAAATGCTCTACGAATGAGCTGATACCACCTTCGTATTCAAAGATGATTGACTCACCTTCCCCACGCTCGTCAATCAAATTGATACGAACACCGGAGTTTAGGAAAGATAATTCACGAAGTCTTTTAGCCAGTGTGTCGAAGCTAAACTCGGTGATGGCAAAAATTTCTTTACTCGGCAAGAAGTTAATTTTCGTTCCTGTTCTCTCAGTCGCATTGAGCTTCTCTAGACGACCCTTTGGATCTCCTAGATTATATTCTTGAGTATGCTTAAAACCATCACGGTGAATGGTTAATAACAGTCTTTCTGAAAGCGCGTTTACCACCGAGACACCTACCCCGTGCAAACCGCCCGACACCTTATAAGAGTTGTCATCGAACTTACCACCGGCGTGTAGCACGGTCATGATAACTTCTGCTGCCGACATACCTTCTTCTTCGTGCATGTCAACGGGGATACCACGCCCATCATCTGATACTGAAACAGAACCATCGTTATGAATTTCGACTTTAATTTCAGAACAGTGTCCGGCAAGAGCCTCGTCGATAGAGTTATCAACAACCTCAAATACCATATGATGTAAACCGGTGCCATCATCAGTGTCACCGATGTACATACCTGGACGTTTACGAACAGCTTCTAAGCCTTTTAAAACCTTAATATTCGAGGAATCGTAAGTTTGCTCTTCAGACATATGCACTACCTGTTAAAATTATGTCGGGATTATACCACTTTGTCTCTTGAAGAACACGCTAAACGCCTGTTTTTAGGCGGGTAACACATTACCATGTTTCACGTGAAACATTCGATCCTCAGCATGCAAAGGAATAAGTTCAGCCTGAGTGCTTGTCAGAAGCAATTGCTGCTCAAGACTACGAAGACAATCCAGCAAGCGCTGCTTATTATCACCATCTAACTCAGCTGCCAAATCATCAATAGCAATAATGCCTTTACGCTTTTCTTCTGGGTCAATGCTACGACTCTGAGCTAACAGCATGGCAATAGCAATTAGCTTTAGTTGCCCACGAGAAGCACTATGCTGAGCGAGCTGATCGTTAAAGTAAATCTGTAAATCTGCACGGTGGGATCCTGATAAGGTTCGGGCAGATTTAATATCGCTATCACGACGCTCTAAATAGAATGCCTTCTGAGCCTCAAATGACAAATCATCCATCGTCTGTGCAAAGCCAGAAGTTAACTTTATATTCAACACATGAGCGTCTAAGAGCATTTCGCTAAGCTTGGTTAGCTGTGGAGTCAAAACCTCTAAAGCGCGCTCACGATACTTCTGAATCAAGGTTTGAGACTTGATCAACTCATCAGTCCATTGCGGCAAGGCAGAAAGATAGGAGGGCACGCGTAAACACAAATTACGCTGCTTCAAAATGCGCTGATAGTTCTGCCAGATCTTATGAAATTCAGGAAACAAATAGAAAGCGATCCAATCTACATAAGAACGTCGTAAGGAAGGAGAGCCAGTCACAAGATCAATCGAATTAGGGTCGATAATAGTTACGGGAAGGTATCGACTTAGGGCAGCCTGCGTATTGACATCTTGCTGGTTAACGCGAATACGAGTGGTATTTTTACTTCGCTCAATGCCAATCGTATATTGCTCATCGGCCTCGACACTTCGAGCACGAATCAGCAATGCTTCTTCAGAGCTGCGAATAACATCGGCAATACGAGAAGTCCTAAAAGAGCGGCCCTTAGATAAAATAGAAACCGCTTCGAGAATACTGGATTTACCCGAGCCATTATGACCACAGATAAGATTGACTGAAGGAGAGAGATCCAACTCAGCCGTTTGGATGATTCGACAGTTATTAATAGTGAGCTGTTCGAGTAACATAAACTAGCGACAGCTCACTATAAAAAAAAGGATCAATTGAGTCGATTACAACCGAACCGGCATAACAATATAACGAACACCAGGATCGTCATTTGAAGAAAGCAGTGCACTGGCAGCAGAGCTGGTGAAGTTGAAATCGATCACCTCACCTTCCATATGATTAACCGCTTCCAAAACATAGCTCACGTTAAAACCAATCTCAAAGGCCTCACCACTGTAATTAATATCAATCTCTTCCTCAGCACTTTCCTGCTCAGGATTGTTCGACATTAACTTCATCACGCCGTCAGTGAGTCGTAAACGAATCCCTCTAAATTTCTCATTAGATAGAATCGCAACACGAGCCAGTGTATCTCTGAAGATCATGCGGTCTAATTGAATAGAGATCGTCGTAGAAGATGGAACCGCTGCTTGATAGTCAGGGTATTTTCCATCAATCAATTTTGAAGTGAATCGAATATTGTCTTTCTTAACCCGGATATGATTAGTACTTAACTGAATATCAACCGCGACATCAGAACTAGACTCTAACAAACGAGAAAGCTCAAGCGCACCCTTTCGTGGCACGATAATGCTGGCCCGCTCTGTCACATTAATAGCGTCATCATTAAGTTCGCATAGCGCCAAACGATGGCCATCAGTTGAAACGGTATTGATCTGACCGTTAGTAATGTCTAGCAACAAACCGTTTAGATAATAACGAACATCTTGGTTAGCCATACTGAAAGACGTTTTGTCTAACAGGCGCTTAAACTCACTTTCTTTAAGCGTTAAGGTGGTACCCAGTGGAATCTCATCCAACTCAGGGAAATCTTCAGCGGGCAAGGTCGCTAGTTCAAAACGGCTACGACCCACTTTAATCAGCATACGAGCCGTTTCAGCATCAAGCGAAAAAGAGATAAAAGAATCTTTCGGCAATGCCTTTGTGATATCGAGCAACTTGCGAGCCGGTGCAGTAACCACACCTTCTTCTTCAATCGTCACTTCGATACTAGAGCTCAACTCTATTTCAAGATCAGTAGTCACCAATCTTAACTTTCCATCTGAGGCATTGAGTAAAACGTTTTCTAAAATCTTAGACGTGTGTTTCTTGTCTACGGCACCCACAACATTCGTTAGGATCTCAACAAGGATGTCTCTAGCAACAGTGAATTTCATATTATTAGCTACGCAAGGTTCGGGATAATATTCGATGTGCCTCTTCAAGGCGGGTATCCGATTGTACCAGCTCTCGAATCTTTCGACACGCATGAAGCACAGTAGTATGGTCTCTTCCACCAAACTTATCGCCAATCTCAGGCAAACTGTGATTCGTCAGCTCTTTAGATAAAGCCATCGCCATTTGGCGAGGCCGCGTGATATTACGGGCACGGCTTTTAGAATCAAGATCAGCAACGCGAATATTGAAATGGGAAGCCACCAACTTCTTTATACTTTCGATGGTCACCATCTTATCCATCACCGCTAACTGATCGCGTAAGGCATCTTGAACAAAGTCCATTGTAATATTAGTGGTATTACGTAAACGCAGTATCGCCAGCACTCGAAGTAAGGCCCCTTCAAGGTCGCGAATGTTTGAACGAAAACGTCGAGCAATAAAGAAAGCAACATCATTAGGAATGTCTAAACCAAGATGCTCAACCTTCTTTCTTAGAATAGCAACACGGGTTTCGACATCGGGCGGCTCAACTTCAACCGATAAGCCCCAAACTAATCGAGATTGTAAACGATCATCTAAGTTTTCAACCTCGCGGGGTAATCGGTCACCCGTCATAATAATTTGCTTCTGACACTCTAATAAAACATTAAAGGTGTGAAAGAACTCTTCCATGCTTCGGGTTTTGTTAGCAAAGAACTGAATGTCATCAATCAGCAACGCATCAACCGACCGGTAATAATTCTTAAACTCATCCATACGATTATGGCGTAGCGCAGAAACCATACCATTTACAAAACGTTCGGAATGCAGGTAAACCACATTCGCATCCGGATTGTGAGCTTTAATATGATTACCCACAGCATGCATCAAGTGCGTCTTACCCAAACCAACCCCACCAAAGATGAACAGAGGGTTGTAAGAGACGCCAGGGTTTTCACCCACCTGAATAGCAGATGCTCGTGCCAGCTGGTTTGATTTACCTTCAACGAAATTATCAAACGTCAAAGCAGGGTTGAGATTATTCGCAAAGATCGTAGAGTCATCAGCTTGATTAGCAGGACTAGACGTGGTTAATTTATTGTTAGCGCCGTTGACTTGTCTTGAGCCGTTGAGCTTAGGAGGAGAAATAGTGTTAGATTGTCGCTCAGGATCGTCAGCTACTTCACTCACAGGCACAGAAGGGATACTGACTTCGGCACTACCTATTTGGATTTTTACTTGAAAGTTAGCGTCTTGCTTAACTTGACGAACTAGTGGAATAACACGATCCAAATAATGCTTAGTCACATATTTTAAAACGTAGTCATTAGGGGCTAACAACAACAACGTTGAGTCATGCTCCTGACCATGAAGCGTGCGTAACCAGGTATTTAGCTCAAGATCAGGAAGATCGTTCTCCAGTAGCTTGAGGCAGTTGGTCCATAGCATATTGAAAGTCCGTTTCAAGAGGTTGAGCTTAAGGTCAGCGGGTCTCTCAGTGTACTAGAAATGTAGTTTTATCCACAATAAAAATTAAATTTATTTTATATTCTGAACCAACAAAACATTTAAGCTATTGTTTTAATTAGAAAAAAACGGTAACATAGAAAACAAAATGCGAAAAAGGTCATTTTTTAACCAGTAAATACTCACAGAATATTTTTGCGTTTTTTCTTGACACAGCACAACCTCATTATGGATCAAGCATTTAGCTTGGGGTATAGAGAAATCATGACAACAAAAGCGGTTAAAAACAGCCTGTGGACATATTCAAGGACAATTGACAGGATAAAATGTGGATAGAATGTGTATAAGTCAAAAATCAAAGTTATCCACAATTCATCCACATTTTATAATCGACATAAACAGAAAGCATACCGAGTAATATTTGACGCTAAGTAACTGAAAAAGAGACGTTAATAGGAATAGTCCACAAAAAAAGGCACGCACTATTAATATTATTATCTTTATATATAAAAACATTATTATTACAAGCAACGAGCAAGATGAACTGAACACCCATTTGACTAAGAAACTAAAAGAACAACAGAATAGAAAAACATTGACATTACAGCCACACTGGATTATTTTCTTCGCCCTTCCGCTATGCTGCACTGCTAACGTCAGCTAGATGTAAATACTGTACAACTTAGGTCTAGACAAATGAAAAGAACATTTCAACCCAGCAATCTGAAACGTGCACGTACTCACGGTTTCCGTGTACGCATGAGCACTGTTGGCGGACGTAAAGTCATTAAAGCACGTAGAGCAAAAGGTCGCGCAGTACTGACCCCATAAGCTCTGGATTTGAGCTGTTAACAGTTCAAACCGGAAACATCATGACAGGGCAATCGTTTAGCCGGCAATATCGTTTAACCAACGCGGCTGATTACCAATACGTATTTGCCAATGCAAAACGTTTCGGCAATCCTAACTTTACCCTGTTAGTAAGAGCGAATAACCTAGGCTATCCACGCCTAGGCTTAGCTATTGCTAAAAAAAGTGTCAAGCTAGCGGTTAACCGAAATCGCATTAAAAGGCTCATACGAGAAAGCTTTCGACATCAAATCACTGACCTCCCATCGATTGATATCATTGCCATGTGTCGCACCAGCGCGGTAGAATTGCCAAGCTCGGAAATTAGCACGCAACTTGAAACACAGTGGCGATACATTCGCAAAAAACTCCAAGGATAGTCCATGGAACAACAACGCCCTCTTCTATACCTCATGTTGGGCTTCATTGCCTTTATGATTTGGTCAACATGGGAA
>CALKXC010000104.1 GCA_938004025.1 uncultured Leucothrix sp.
TCTCAATCCTAAATTTTTTGTAAGCTTTTAGTCGAAGCTAGTCGTTAATGGGCTGCTTAAAGGTTCATTAGTTAGTCAATTAAGTAAAGATTTAACCTTGCTGAGTTACAACGGGCAACGTGGTCATCTTAATAACAGCACAGCATACCTGACTAATCGGAGGGTTTCTAACTCAGCAGATAAAGTGCTGACAATTTAAGCTACTTGCATAGTTAAGTAGCGACGTAACAATTTTCCAATTGTTTTTCTAGCGCTTCAAGTCCTATAGCGCGGGCTCGTTCGATGTTGTTTAACGGTATAGTCTCGGGGTCTTCTATATTTTTTAGTGATGTTTCGATACTAGCCTCGCGAAGTAAGTGCAGCATAGGGTAGGGGGAACGGTTGGTATAATTTGCAGGATCATCGGAGTCAGCTTCATTAAAGCAGTAAGTGGGGTGAAAACTCGCTAATTGATAAACACCATCATAGCGCCTTGCTTCGAGTAATCGTTCAGAAATATCCAGCAAGTCTAGGTACTGCTCAAAGTCTGTAAACCCATTGGGTATAATGAGCAGAGTTGTCTCAACTTCAGCGTCCTCATCCATGGTTTCGCAAGCGACTATTAGTGCTTCTAGGCAGGGCTCAATCTCCTTGTGTTCCACTACGTCGAAACGAATGCTGTTTTTAATCAGTTCACGTTTTGCGAAAGGGCAAAAGTTATGGGCAACGATAACTTTCTCCAGCCAATGTCGAGTGTGCTGGATATAGGGGGATGTAGTCATAGCAAAGCCAATTGGGGTAAATCACGGATTCTGATTGTAGATAAAATTTACAAATAAGGATACGGCAATTAGTTTTGCCATATCCTTTTTGTGTATTTTAATCAGTGGTCAATCCGCAGAACTGGAATCATCCGGTTTAGGCGGATTCGTATCAGGCTTGTCTGTTTTGTTACGACTAAAGAAGCCACCTGATCCTGGCTTTTTAGGTGGGCGTTTCATCCAAAGACCTCCCACGTTAAGCGCTTGCCACCCCCAGCGTAACCAGCCCAATACAGCAATAGCTAACCAAAGTGCCCATGCCAGCATCAGTGCTCGGTAAATCCATAGCGGAACACTGATCACTGAAGGCTGTGGAAGCAGCTGGTTAGCTCGGTCTTGGTACCAATTTAATGCATAAGCGTTAGAGCCATTTCCGGCGATTTGCATATCTGGATTACCTAGCAATCCATTCGCAACGGCCGCAGCAAGCACGACCAAAGAGACAACGGTTAAACCAACTAATCCTATTTGCATCGCATTAAATTTTGCGTAAGAAAGCTTTTGTGTCAGTTTTTCGCGGAAAGCAATCGCCAGCAGCCATATAATCACGAGCACCATTAACGCGGTTTCAGTTTGACTTAGGCCTACCCCCAATAAAAACCATTGCCAGCTAGCCAGCGGGGTCAACTTTGAAGCGCCCAAAACTAATGACAACAGTAGGATTGCCAGTAGCACGCCCCAAAACAAGATGGCAGGGCCCATGCTGGGGCCGCTAACCCAAAGAGCCCAGCGTTCTTGCGGCAAAGCCATATTGAAATTAGCATTGACGCTGGGTAAGCCTAAATCTATCGCTGGAAATTGATAGCGGCTACTTAGCGGCTCAGATTCGCTCCATTCAATTTTCACACGTTGCTTGCCTGGTTTTAAAGTGAGTCTGAGCTTGTTTTCCGACGCTTCAGTTCGTTGGCGAATCCCATCAATAGTGATTTGCTTAACTGTTGCGTCAGTTGGGATTTTGATTTCATGCTGAACACCACGGCTACTAAGAATGTTAAGGTCTAGCGTTACGATATTGGTGCGCTTACCTAGGCTAACTTTCATTTTGCTACTTTGAACAGTCACTGTTTGGCCAATGACGCCTTCAGGCCTGCTTAGGTTTAGCGTGAGCGTTTCATTTGGCCAAGGATGCCATACTGGAATCGTCTGATTGCCTTTGTTTCTATATTGATTAACTGGAATCCCTGCACTTTCTAAGTGCCATACGGGGCTAGTGGCAATTTGCCACGTTTCTAATAAATCAGACCGCTCCGTTGCCTTCAATATTAACTTCTCGGTAGGTGAAAGCCTCGAAGACCACCTGCTTTGGCGTTGTGAAGCGTTTAAGTTAATCTTTATTTGGCCACCTTTAACGCTCAGCTGATCACTCATCGGCTGCTCGTTAGCAAGCAGTGGAATGCTCAAACTAAGCGGTGTATCAAGTGGAGATAATCGCGTAACCGTTGTTTCAATCGTCCAACCTAATCCAAGGTTGAGCTGTCTCTCGACTTTAACAAAAGTTGGCAAAATGCTTTGAGTTTGTTCTTGAAGCGCTTTTGCGTCCTTACTGAGCACACGATTTAATTGAAGCTGTGATTCCGCACTGCCATTCTCTTTAATTCCTTCGAGCAGCCATTGCTTATCACTACTTTGCCAAGTGACTGAATGGGGCTTAAGAGGTAGCGGAAGAGGGATGCTATTTCGTTTTGGTAACTGGCCACTGAGCACGACGTCGTTCAGTCCTTTTGGTATAGCAATCCAAAGCTGCTGTGACTGATCGCGCTTGATAGCTAATGCGGGTTCCTGGTTAAGAAGCACTTGCGAGCCTAGCCAAGTACTTTGACTGCCTGGTAACGGAATGGCCGTATCAATCACTGCGTGTACGCGTAATCTTGCTTGCAGGTCATTTTCATTGATTGAGATTTGCATCTGCTCAATCTGAGCACATTCCGGTAAACATTCAGGCGCAGCATTCAAACGCTGCTTTAGCGTTTCAAGCATGTCCTCATCAGGGAAAGTTTCCGCCCTTAACGGTTCGCTAGGAATCAATAAAATAGGCAGCAAAAACAATACAGCAATTGGAACAGCGCTCTTCTTAAACCACTGTTTAAATGAGAGGTTTAAGCGCTCATCTACGCTGATGACACGCCAGCAAAGGCCGAGCAATAAACCGATACCTAAAAACTTTAACAGCATGTTGATGAAAGGATTGATTAGTATTAAACGGCTTGTTTCATCAGCTTTGACCGGACCAGACCATTGCAAGCGTGTTTGCTGGTAAGCACTCCAATTTGGCAGACCGGGACCGGTTTGCACCATGCTGTTAGGGTCTATTGAAGTTAGATCCGCTTTAGGCATTTGCTTCCGAGCTTGTTTTATTGGCGCGTTTCCAAGATAAGATCGAGCAACCATTTTACTGCTTAGCTTAGGGCGCGGTGCTGACGGTTTCACCATAGGAGCTTGTTGCATCATTTCTGGCTCAGCCATGACCATTGAGTCTTCCATTATTTCGTCTCTAGCGGCCATATTGCCCGCAGCATGGTCAAACACTATTTGATGGTGCACCCGTTTATCTAACTGCGGATAGAGGCCGGTGCGAATGGTATCGATCATATAAGGCAGTATTAGCAAGGCTAAGGCTAAGATACTGATCCATCGATAAGTTGAAAGTGCTCGTTTGAACCAGCTTTCAGGCAAGACTCTTAACAAAGCAATCACTGCCAATAAGTTTAACCAAATATAACGCGGCGCATTGGGCTCGTGCCAAGTGAGCGCTAGGGTTAATAGTGCAAAGCCTGCCCATAAAGGGCTAAAAAGATAGGCAATTGATAGTGTGATAATTAATACCAAAAAGAAATCCAGTAATGTCCATTGTTGAACCCAACTGTTCGGAAGATTATCAGTGCCTGAAACTGAAAATAATCGCCATCCTGGTGGTAAGTGTAAAGTGGTATTGACGTTTTTAAGATCATACTCCCAGCCACTCACAGGGGGTGTTGAGCGCTGACCAGAAAAGCGACTTTCTGCGATAAGGTTAATTGATTCTCGCCTAATCTCTACGCCTGCTTTTGGGATGGCTCCAGCTTTGGATTCTGCTGGCTTGTGTTGCGTAATAAATTGATCTTGGCCATCAATACTGACGCGACCGAGTGTTAGTGACGGGGTTACATTAAGTCGAGATGCCTGGCGAACCACGCCATTTAAATGATCTTTTATGGTATAGCCGTTGCCGTCATAGTCTAGCCACATCTCGCGCTGCAGCATTAGTTCATTTTGCCCCGCTTGGCTGACGCCTCTGTGCATGACATCAAGGCTCAAGGTCTTTTCTGGTGTTATTAAATAGGCGGGTAGTGACTTCCATTTTGCGGGCAGGCGAGTCTGATTGGGGTCAATGCTATTAGCGCCACGTACCTCTACCTGACGGATTTTATTGTCAGCCGCGAAGGTCCAGACCTCCTGTTGCGGCCATGGAGCTTTACTAGCGGGGAGTGTGAAGCTTGTTTGGTCCGAATAAGCACGACCTGTCACCTCGATTGTCCATTCGCCGGGGCGAAGCTGCACTTGGAGTTGTCTGTCGTTGCCGCTTGCCGACTCAAAACGCGCGGGTAAAGGGCTATTAATATTTAGCGGAATGAAGTCTTTTAACAAAACCGGTGACAAGTTGGTATTACGTTGTTTACCAGAAACCCGCAATTTAATCGCGGTGATCACTTGAACGGGGTGCGTGTCTGACAACTTTCGAAACACCTGAATATCTAAATTATCTTCACTGACAGTTTGTGCAACACCTTGGGTAAGCCATAGCTGTCCTTGCTGGGTAAACTGCGGGCGTTCGATAGTTTTATTGTTGACTCTTAATTTAACAAGGCCCGTTTGCGGAGTGACTTTGATGGATTTAGGGAGCTTAGACCATCGAAACAGCCCCTGTATCTCGTGAACACCTGCCGGAAGGCGTACAAATGGCATTCCATTTTTTGATTCGACAAGCAGCTCACCTTCTTGGGATTGCACTTTCTGCGGCCAGTGCTCGGTGTCTCCAGGTAATTGAACTAAGGTTTCACCAAATATCTGCCAGTTCTGACTAAACGTTCCGCCACTGCTGCTGAGCTGTAATTCTATTTCTGAAGGCCAGCTGCAGGCTCTGTTCTTGCCATTGTATTGGTAGGGACAATTAGCGGCTTTTTGATCATGGAGAACCCAGTCAATCCACGGTTTTAAAGGTTCGGGGACTTGTGATGGTGTAATAGGGGCAGACGATACTGCCGTCGTCATTAGCAAGAAACTTAGCAGTATGAATTGTCTTAAACGCATGACAGGCTCGCTTATCGTGTTTATTGATAGAACAAGTTTATGACATCTTAAGGCTGTGTATGTAAAAATATTGTAAAAACACGTATTCGAAAATTATAAAGGTCTTAAATGCCTCATCCAATTTTGGGTTGCTTAATTTGTCTTGCCTCCGCTGCTTTTATCAGCGCTTGTGGGGTTAATAATGACGCGTTACCCGCGCACGCTAGTTCAAAGCCAACCGCTCAATCTAGTTCACGTTTTATCAAACTGTCGAACGACCCTCGTATTAGCTATCAAGCCGGCACTAAAGCATTGGCCTTGGCGGTTCAGCGCATCCTTGATCAAAAAGCGGCAGTAATTGCTAAAAGACAATATTTACCCTTTAGTAACCCCATCAACGTATCGATTTTAAATTCAGAGAAGAGTGCAAAGCGTTTTTGTACCGCAGCGCGGGTTAGAGGCTGTGTGGTTAATCAAAGACTATTTATTACACCTCGTGCTACAGATACTTTATCTGGAACGGTTTTACATGAGCTATCGCATCTGCACTTCGAGCAAAAATTAGGAATGCTGCGTTATCATTCCGTGGTTCCGGCTTGGTTCCAAGAAGGTTTAGCGGTTGTTGTTTCAGATGGAGGAGCCGCTGAGAAAGTGACTTTTGAGAGCGCCATCATGGGGCTCAGAAGTGATAAATCCATCACGCCGAGCGCCAGGCGTTCATTGTTATTTCCCAAGAAAGCAGCAGAATTTGGGATTAGGAACTCTATGTTTTATGCGCAAAGTGGCATTTTCGTAAAATACCTTCAGGTTCAGAATCCTTTAAAATTCAAACGATTTATCCTAAAAATCTTAAGGGGAGAGCGGTTTGCACAAGCTATA
>CALKXC010000105.1 GCA_938004025.1 uncultured Leucothrix sp.
CAATTTGGCAAGCCAGAATCCATCATCAAAAGCCTGACGCAAGTTGTGTCAAAGTCTTCAATGATTTCTATGTTTGATAAACCAAAGTTTCGTGACGCTGTGTTAACACTCGCACCAAAAGAGCGCGAAGCTTTGACCGATTCAACGTTTGAATTGCTCCATGGAAATGAACAAAAAGGCTTTGAGCAGATGCTGCAGCAGTTAGTTACTTTGAAACTCGGGCGTTGGTCACTAATGAGTGTCTTGCCTTTTTACTTTGACCCAACTAAAAACTGGTTCATTAAACCTAATACCACCAAGTCGATTTTGAAGTACTTTGAAGTGGATCAACAGATGATCTATAAACCTAGGCCATCCTATTCGTTTTATAAAGAATACAGTGATTTTCTCACTGAACTTCGTGATGAGTCAGACCCACGGCTTAGCCCTAACAATGCCGCATTTACTGGTTTTTTGATGATGACGATTAAATAGCTTAGAAAGTCGGCTCGTGCGGTGGCGTGTAGTTGTGTGTCCTCCAGAAGTTTATGCCACCTAGTTTTAACCAAAGCGGAAGCGAAAGCAGGAGGCCTACGACAAAACCACCGATGTGAGCCCAATAGGCAACGCCTCCACCCATGGTTTGCTCTGTGAAACCGCCGAATAGCTGTAGACCCATCCAAGCTAGCAAGACGATAAATGCAGGTAAGGTAAAGACTTTAAAGATTATCACGATGGTAAATAGTATATCGACACGGGCTTTTGGGTAGAGCAGTAAATAAGCGCCCATTACGCCTGCAATAGCACCCGATGCTCCCACTGTTGGAATCACAGAATTAGCGTCTGAGAATATATGAATTGCATCGGCGCCAAAGCCTGCCACTAGATAGAAGATTAAATAACCGACATGACCCATGGCGTCTTCAACGTTATCGCCGAAAATCCAAAGAAATAGCATGTTACCAATCAGGTGCATGTAACCGCCATGTAGAAACATGGATGTTAGTGCTGTGTGCAGATCTGTACCTGAAGTAATTTCTGCGGGCACCATGGCCCAATCAGCAAAAAAGCTAGAAATAGCATAGTCGTCATTGAGGATAGGGATGTAACTTAAGAAGACAATAATGTTTATGGCGATCAAAACCCAGTTGACAAAAGGTTTGTTTCGCGATGGATTATGGTCTCTAAATGGAAACATGTGGCTTATCCTATTTTATTAAGAGGCAATTTGTGTAGCCTCTCGGCGGCACAGATTATAACAAAACCTGACTTTAGAGGGTTAGCAGGTGATGTAAGCGCTTTAGTTCATTCCCAAAGGTTCTAAGAGAGTAATTCTGAGTGCTCGCTCTCATGGATCAATAATAAGCGTTTATTGTCGATTCCCCCAGCATAACCAGTAAGGTTGCCATTTTTACCAATCACTCGATGGCAGGGTATTATAATTGAAATAGGGTTCTTGCCGTTGGCAAGGCCTACCGCTCTGACGGCTTTAGGATTATTGATGGCGATTGCTAACTCTTGATAACTCCAAGTTTCCCCAGAGCGAATGGTTTTCAACATCGCCCAAACTTGTTTTTGGAAGTCTGTGCCTTGAGGTGTGGTTGGAACATCGAACTGCTTGCGTTTGCCAGCGAAGTACTCTTCATATTCTTGTATGGTTTGTCGCAAAATAGGGTGCTGATTATTTTCCTCACCAAACTCATTGGGTGCTGTTTTCTGTTGATCAAACCAGGAGCCTAATAAGCCATCGTCACTAGCTTGTAGTGTCAGCTGACCCACTGGGCTTTGGTACTGAGTGAAGTATTTCATGATTGGGAACTCCAGCAGTTAAAGGTCGCGTAACTACCCCAGGGGGATAAAGCGTTAGTAAGATCTTTAATGTCCTGTACATCATCTATTTCATCAAGATCAGCTATCGCTTTTTTAATCACAAGGTCAGTTGATAAAAAACAGTCAAGATCGGATAAGCCTCTAAGTTTTGCGTAGCTAATCGTCCATGGGCCAATCCCTTTTAAACTGATCCATTCTTCTGGCGGTGAATCAGGGTGATCGGCCATGTAATTTGCAAAGCGAACTAAAGTATCTTTTCGCCTTTGAGGCATCTTTAGGAAGTTTAAATTAGCTGATGCAACCCTAGACGGCGTTGGGAAATACGGTTTATCACTTTTGTCTTGGTTTAAGGTTTCTACAAAATTATTTAGTAGGGTTATGGCCGCTACAATAGATATTTGCTGACCAAAAATAGCACGAATACCCGCTTCCCAAGGACTCCAAACACCTGGAATGCGTAAGCCCGTTGACATCAATGGGGCAATTGCAGTGTTGCCAAGATGGTTTTCTATGTGGGTTATATCAGCGTCTAAATCAAATATTCGGCGGATTTTTGACACCACATTATGACGTTCCGCTTCGTCATCAATTTCCAATGCTATAGAAAGTGTATTGTTATTGGAAAGTGATGCTTTAAACCAACCTCTCGCCTCATTACAGATAAACGTTCGGTAGTAGTAATCCTCACCAACTTCTTCAATACCTTTTACCGCTCTTTTACGATAGAAGTATAAAAGATGTGACCAGTTAAACGGCGGATTATAGGCTAAGGTAATCCGCCCATCCGATAGAGATTCACTTGAT
>CALKXC010000106.1 GCA_938004025.1 uncultured Leucothrix sp.
ACAGAAGTAATGATGAAGATATTGCGAACACTCAAAACGAACCCCTTATATTTTTACATTCTATTGCGATACGAATGATGCAAAATTGTGGACTCATTATAGAAAAACCTTGAGAAAATCGCATTAAAAAAAGGCACGCCAACAATTGACGTGCCTAGCTACAAATCAGGCTAAATGAACTTGGCCTGATAGAGACTAATTATACGTAGTCTTTGTATTTCTCAAGGTGACGTACTGGCGTTGAAAGTGCGTCTTTGCGGAACGGGTCGCCCAGTTCGCGAGTACACATGATTTCAAGAATAGTTGTCTTGCCTTCTTTCATTTGACGCTCAACCGCAGCTTTAAGTGCTGGACCAACCTCTTCCAACTTATCAACGGTTACGCCTTCAGCGCCCATTGCACGGCCGATACCAGCGAAGCTTTGGTTCTCAAGCTCACCAGCAACGAAACGACGTCCGTAGAAATCAACCTGATTCTTCTTTTCTGCACCCCATTGGCGGTTATGGAAAACAACGGCTGTGACTGGAATGTTCTCGCGGACACAAGTCATTGTTTCCATCATGCTCATTCCCCATGCACCGTCACCAGCGTAAGAAATAGCAGGACGCTCAGGAGCAGCAACCTTAGCACCCATGATTGTTGGTAAAGCGTAACCACAGTTACCAAAGCTCATTGGAGCGAAGAAGCTACGTGGCTTCTCGAAACGTAAGTAGCTGTTTGCAACAGAGTTGATGTTACCAATATCTGTAGACACCATGGCATCTTCAGGCATTGCTTTTTCAAGCTCACGAAGCACTTGGCGTGGGTGTAGGTAGCTTCCCTCTTCACCCGCTTGCTCTTCGATCATGTCTAGAGAGAAATCATCTTTCTCATGGATCCACTCATCAAGCTCTAATTCCCAAGCAGCTTTGGTCTCAGCCGTGTGAGCCAAACGAGCATCTTTAGTAGAATCACAAGCAAGATCTTTATCAGCTAATAAGCGTGATAGAGCGATGGCTGCTGCACCTGCGTCACCACAAATCCCAACAGAAATCTTCTTAACAAGACCCAGCATGCGAGAGTTGCAATCGATCTGGATAATCTTTGCATCTTTAGGCCAGTAGTCCATGCCATGCTGAGGTAGGGTACCGAAGGGACCAAGACGTGTTCCTAATGCAATAACAACATCAGCTTCTGAGATCAAACGCATCGCAGCTTTTGAACCCTGATAACCTAGAGGGCCACACCACTGTGGATGGCTTGCAGGGAATGAATCGTTGTGTAAGTAGCTGTTTACTACTGGAGCGCCTAAACGCTCTGCCAGTGCGATACACTCATCAACCGCACCGCTCATTACTACACCACCACCAGAAACGATAACTGGGTTCTTCGCTTGTGCAATTAAGTCAGCAGCTTCTTGAAGTGACTTTTCACCACCCGCACCGCGTTCAATACGCATTGGCTGTGGGATTTCACATTCGATATCGCCGTAGAAGAAGTCACGAGGAATGTTTAGCTGTGTAGGGCCATTCTCATGCATTGCAATGTCGAAACAACGAGCTGTAAATTCAGCCATACGCTTAGGCACAGTGACGTGGCCTTGGTACTTTGTGATTGTCTCGAAGAACGGGAGCTGCTCAGCTTCTTGGAAACCACCAAGTCCTGTAGTCGATGCGCCTGTCTCAGGAGTGATACATACAACAGGACTATGTGCCCAGTATGCTGCAGCAATCGCTGTAACGAAGTTAGTTATACCCGGGCCATTTTGGGCGATACAAACGCCATGACGACCAGAAACACGTGCAAAGCCATCAGCCATGTGGCCAGCACCTTGCTCATGAACAACAGGAATCAAACGAATTCCAGCAGGGGTGAAGATGTCCATAGCATCCATGAAAGCGGAGCCCATGATACCGAATATTTCAGTAACATTGTTGGCAACCATTGTTTCCACAAAGGCTTCACTGGGTGTCATTTTCGTCATTTGATATTTACCTGTCTATAAAAATTTTAAAGATGCTTACATTGTAACTTGGGAGATGCTAAAAAAATCAAAAGTGTCATACTAGAACCAGAAGATCATAACAGTGGTACCAGTGGTTATATATATCCCAATAAATAGATATTTTTCAATTTAATGGAACTTTATAGTGTTAATTAATGGACTTTTATTGTTTTTTGTTCAGGTGTGCGACCATACAGATAATCTGCGATCATCAACATTCCGGGCTCAATTTTATCAACCGGGATTGACGCATAACCGAGTCTAAAATGGTTTTTTGGTGCGGCATCCCCCATGAAGAAAACGCTGCCTGTTTCAAGCACTACACCCTGCTTTTCCAGTGCACTCGCCATTTCATCAACATCTAACTCTTCCGGGCCCTCCAGCCAAAAAGATGAGCCGCCAAAATTGGGAACACATTTTAAACTAGGCAAGTGTTTCTCAATGCAATGATTCATCGCTTGCCAACGTTCTTTGTATATACCATGTAATCGGCCAATCATTTTATCGTAGTGGCCCAAGCTAATAAACAGCGCAGCCGCTCTTTGGTTATTGGCAGGGGCATGCCTGAACATAAGCCGTCTCAATGCTCGTGCTTCTTGAATCACCTTTTCAGGCGCTACCATATAACCGAGCCGAAGGCCTGGAGCAAACGTTTTTGAAGTACTGCCAACATAAATGACTTGCTCAGAGTCGGAAGAGCTTTTCAAAGCAGGTTGTGGTTCATGCTTGAAGTTAGACTCGGCTTCAAAGTCATCTTCAATAATCACTATATCTTTCTTAACCGCAGCTTCAAGTAATTGCTGCCTGCGTTTTTGTGACATTGTTACGCCGCTTGGCACTTGATGGCTTGGGGTGACATAAACCACATCACATTGAAATAGCTGCTCATCTACCACTACACCCTCTTCATCAATATCTAAAGCAACTAGGTTGTCTGTTTTAAGTCCCATGATATTTCTAACGTCAGGGTAACCTGGGTTCTCAATGCCAACTCTTGTCCCTTCGCCTACAAGCAAGCTGGCAATAATATACAGTGCATTCTGAGCACCTAAAGTAATCATGATATTTTCGGGTCTTGTCCATATCCCTCGACGAGGCAGTACCCTTTTTTGAATTTGTTCGATCAATAATGGATCATCTTCATCAACTTGATCCGTGGCCCACTGGCGCATTTCACCGACATTTAAAGAATAATGTACGCATTCTCTCCATTCGTGAATGGGAATAAGGTTGAAGTCAAGTTGCCCAAAAATAAATGGGTAAGGTGAATCCTTCCAGTTTTTATTCTTTCGGATATTCCTTTGTAAAGAGGGTTGCTTTAATAATAGGCGGTTGCACCAAGCAGGCGTACTAGCTAAAGAACTATAGTTAGATTTTGGTTGATCTATTCGGTCACTATAAACCTGTGGGTTTATAAAAAAACCTTTTCTTTCATGGGAGTCCAAAAAGCCTTCATCAACTAGGTGCTGATAGGCAAGAACGACAGTGTTTCGTGCCACGTTAAGCTCTTTGGCTAACTCTCTAGATGAGGGTAGCGGCTTATCAACTTCGAGCATCTTTTCCAAAGCGGCAGTGACAATGCCTTCTCGAATCTGAATCTGCAAACTCTTGGTGCTGCTACGATCAAGTTTAATTAAACGATTCCACAAGCTTTTCAATGCAATGTCCTTAATGAAATTGGTGCCAACATTCCAGCCAAACACAAAGACATCTGGCACCAATTAATGGTGCCAGAAATAGCGATTGATTACAATTGATAGAGGCTTAGTATAATCGACTATATTTAAACAAAAATGAGCCCGGTCTTAAAAACAACATCAGCAAAATTAAGGCTAATAACTCATGGACAGAAATTGAACCACCACCGCTGTTATTGGTATTAATCACAGCAGCTGTCACATCAACATGTATCTTGGTTCCATAAATCTCACCTGCGCTATCTCTAATGCTATACCAAAAGACATCCGTTCCAATAAAGCCGGCATCTGGCGTATAACGCACCTTGTTATCCACAATCGAGGCTGTTCCATTAACTGGATTATCAAGCGTATTAATAGTTATACCTTGTCCAGTGTCATTAGCTAGTACATCGATAAGTATTGTCGTTGAAGCGCTAGTAGTAAAGTCGTCACCTGCACTCAAACGTAATGATATTGGAGGGGCGCTATCTAAACTTGGATTTGTAGTGTGCCAATCACGTGGAATAAGCTCAAATCCCGAAACATGAGCGTCCATCTTAGGTGCGTCTTCAGATCTTGGCATATGATAGAATGAGACTCCTACCCAAGTAATTATATCTTCATTGACAATAGATTCATTGTTGACAAACTCACTCAGATTGTTAGTGCTACAGTTATTCACATCGGCATTATGTGATGCAAAAAGTTCACAGTCTTTCGCTTGAGTTACGTAGAAATCATGATTAGTGAATGGCTCAAATGATGGCCCTACTTCACGTTGACCAGATTCATTAAGTCTTATCTCATAGGAGATCTTGTGCCCTTTGCGATTGGTTGTATTACTATCTTTAACGATCCATGAGCGCATCGTATAAGGGTTTACAGAACGACCTTCTTCCTTTGTAAAGTTAGTTATTTTTTTATATCGTTTGCCTTGCCAGATATCATGGTTAATTTCTTGAACTATATCGTTTTTACCCGTTCCATCTATATCAAAATCTAAGCGCCAGTAAAAATTATGCATGTGGGAAAGACCAACTCGATTGCTAGAATCAACTACCCAACCGTAAGAGGCATTACCAGTCGAATCGAAACGCTGAAGCGCTCCCGTAGCAACAATCGTTGGGAGTATTCTGCCATCATCATGAAAATCCCAATCGATACCATAAATGTATTGCCCAACTTTAGAGATACTAAATACTTTAAGAAACTGAGAATTCTTCTGATTTATTCCTTTTCGATAGGCACTTCCGCTACTAAGGACCCGACTGCAAACAGCCGCCATGTTATTAAAAAATCCTAGTGTTCCATTTTTACACTCTTCCGCCCTTAAGTTGACTAGGTTGTTATTCGAACCTCCGTCATTACCTAGGCCAAAATCTGATACATCGTGAAATCTAGCCCCATTATCGTCGTAAGGTACATGGATTTGAGCAATAGAAGCCTCAAAAAGAACCATCCTACGAGTACCATTTTTTGGCGTGTAATAAATATGATGATAGATAATGCCTTGATTTTTATTGTGGGCCCAACACATATCCCATTTCGAGCCATTGGCTAGTGTTTTATTAATGTGATATCGGTCATCACAATGTTCTGCGGCTAATAAATTACTAGGTGCAATAAGACATAAGATACCCAGAGTGAACAATATAGCGATAGATTTTATTTTACTCATTATTTTCACCGTATTTTTCAGTGTATTGCTATGAGCTTTTATTATTTCTCAGCGGATGTAAGCTTGTACTTTTTGTCGTGATTAAGGGGGATGGCTCTCCGACAGTCGGAGAAGGTGGGAAACTAGACCATAAAAAAACGCGGTGGTATGACCGAAAATATTGGGCATATCACCGCGTTAAATGTTCACTCAGTTAACTAGCATTGAGGGGAAGAGTGAAGCTAACTTTCATCTGAATCTACACCTGTAAAGTATAGTGTAATTTGCCACAAAAGGTATTAAATATCGGTAAGTAAGCCGTTACGATAAACAGCTTACTGAGTGGATAACGTGATTGCTAATCCTTAAGATACGACTATCTCAAGATGCTCGGGATTAATGCAAAGAGAATTCCCACACCCTTGCCTTACCTTTTTTCCTCGAGGTACATCACCGTAAAAGGCGACATAACTCGCATGATGTGCTGTTTCTAGATGAACACTGCCACATGATTCTTTGATCATCGTTTGACCATATCCATCGACTGAAACTTTCCGTGTCCAAATGTAACAACCAGTAATTTCGTTTAATTTTGTACAATCAAGCAGTCGTTGCTGCTCTTTTTTTGTCTGCATGCCTTGATTACCTACCTAATCAGTTAATAACATTCCCTCGCAGACTTTTTCAAAAGATAACACACTTTAATAATATATTAGAATGATTTTTTAATAAAATTTGTGCATTAGTGTTTACTAATAATCCAAATAGGGCCTTAACCCGGTTAGTTGGTAGCTCCAACATAATTATTAACAGTAATCGTTTCAGTAAACAATAAGGTTAATTAAGACGATATAAACCTTTCTAGTTTATATGTCATATACAGGCTTAGTAGAGCGCCGATGAGAATTGGACATCGATTAATCAATTTAGACAGTTGAATTATAGCGGTTAGGCCTTAAAGGTTTTTCCCGCCATTAAGTGCAAATGCATATGGAATATTATCTGCCCCCCTCCTTCACCACAATTCATCATCATTCGATAACCGTCATCAGCAAAACCTTGCTCTGCAGCAATTTTCTTGGCCGCTGTAAATAACATTCCAGCAAGCTTAGTATCAGAGTCTTCAAGATCATTGAGTGTGGCAATATGCTTTTTTGGGATAATCAACACATGAAAGGGAGCTTTAGGATAGATGTCATTAAACGCTAAGACATCATCGTCTTCATAGACTATTTCTGCGGTGACTTCACGGGCTAGAATTTTACAAAACAAACAATCGTCAGTCATTTAGGTATCCTAAAAAATGATTAAACTAGTATGCCCGCCGTCCATCGAAGGCATGCGAAAGCGTTCCGCTGTCAACATAATCTAACTCTCCTCCAACAGGCACACCATGCGCAATTCGTGTGGCAGAAATATTATGGTTTGCGGCTAATTGATGGATATAGTGTGCTGTGACTTCCCCCTCAACCGTAGGGTTTGTAGCCAATATTAGTTCCTTGACCAAGCCACCTTTTAACTGTGACTCTAGCAAATCCAGGCCTAACTGTTCTGGACCAATGCCATCGAGAGGTGATAGTTTTCCCATCAAAACAAAGTAGAAGCCTTTATAATCTGTTGCTTGTTCTAAAGCGATTACATCAGACGGGTTTTCGACTATGCATAATAGAGATTCGTCGCGTAGTGAGTTATTACATATGCGACAAAGATCATGTTCTGTCAGCGTTCGACAACGCTGACAATGAGTGATTTTCTCAATGGCTAGCTGCATAGCAGATGCAAGCTTTAAACCGGCCGCACGATCATGCTCCAATAAGTGAAAGCTCATACGTTGAGCAGTGCGTGCCCCAACTCCGGGCAAACACTTAAATGCGTCAACTAATTCATTGAGTAGTGAAGAATCTGACATAAATTAAAAAGGCATTTTCATGCCAGCCGGAAGGTTCATTCCTGCTGTAACACTAGACATTCTAGATTTAGTCTCTTCAGCTAATTTCTGTACAGAGTCGTTAATAGCCGCTGCAATTAGGTCTTCTAGCATTTCTTGATCGTCATCTTCCATCAAGCTAGGGTCAATTTTAACTCGTTTGCAATCGTGCTGACCGTTTAGTGTTACTGACACTAAACCACCACCTGATTGCCCAGTTACTTCAAGTTGGGCGATTTCTGCTTGAGCGCGCTGCACATCTTCCTGCATTTTTTGCGCCTGCTTCATCATGTTTCCCAAACCACCTTTCATCATACCTACTTCTCCAAAATCGTATTTAATTATTATAACCTATGGGGGCGATAAGACTAATTGTAAAGTTCTACCGCTTAAGTTTTTGGTTTTACTGAGCCAGGAACTACTCTTGCTGCAAATCGCTCAGATAATTGCTTAACAAACTCATCGTTTATAATATGTTGCTCTGCATCTTGCTGTATTTCTTCAATGCGTCGTTGGTTAAATTGCGCTGGAGTTTCCGACCCTAATTCTCTAATAGCGACCACGAGTTTTCTTTGATCACCAAAATGCGTTGTAAGTGCTGCTTCAATTTCGTTAATGGCAGCGTTGGTCATCAACATTTCACTTGAAGAATCCAAATGCAGTTCAATTCTCTCTAAGTCTTCACTCGCTAGAATACATTGCTTCGCTAGCTCCGCCGCTAGTCCACTGACTTGTAGATCTTTTGTAATTTCATACCATTTGTCAGTATTAACGCTTGGAACGAC
>CALKXC010000107.1 GCA_938004025.1 uncultured Leucothrix sp.
GTGCGCGGATATTCAAGATGGCCCTAGATTGGCTTGACCAATGACAAGAGGCCGAATACACGAATGCAAACGTTTTCCGAGCTAATCATGAAGATCGTAATGTTTCCTACTTGCAGGGAGAGTCCATACACAAATGTTAGGCATCAGGTCAGTGTTCTCTGTAGACTCAGAAAATCAAAATAGAACTCACGACAATATCAATCTTTACATACATACAGAGCAAACATGGAATTATTAGGCACAAACGAAGAGATACTAAGTTGGATTGGTGAACTTACTCGAGCATCAACCGATATTGATGAAACACGTGCACGATATTCCTTTGATCGACATGATAATTTTGAAACTTCCATAGAAATCGAGCAGCTCGAAACTTTACGATTAGAACTTAAGGAATTTAACTTAATTGAAGAGACCAGCTTGGTATCAACGTTTGAATATGAAACACTAATCAGAGAAGAAGGTGGTTTCTATCCATTTAGGATTAGAAATAGAAGTGCTCCTATGATTCTCGAAGACTCTGAGAATGGCATCGAATATCGCCTGTCAAGAGCAAGCAATAGATACTTAGTATTCTTAATCGATAAGGCGAGCGAACTCGGAAACGTGCGCTCTTTGTCAAGGCCAATGCCAATCGGCAGAATACTAGAAAACTGCACAGACGAAGGACTCGTGGGCCTGGATGTAGTAAACCATTTTTTACCAAGATGCATGACTCTGCAAATAAAATCAAAAAAGCGACTTACTCACACTGACTATGAAAAATACACCAGTGCATTTCTTTTTAATATTAGCTACAACACAGATTTCGCATTAGTTCAACAACGGAACTTTGATGAAATACTAAGGGCTGGGCGAATCACGCGTACACGACGCGCAAACATAGAAGACTTGGATGCACCAAGGCGTCACTACATACCAGATTTAATACACCATTACCAACTAGCTGTCGGCACTGACAACCCAATGCTAGAGTTCATATCCTACTATCACATTCTAGAATATTTCTTTGAATCTGTTTTTCAAGACGATTTGATCGAAAGTGTCCGAACAAAAATAACACATGTTGATTTCTCATATAAAAGAAAAAACGATATTTCTGCTCTTATAAAACAAATATCAAAGTCAGTTCAACTACGAAGTGAAAATGTAACGTTTTCAGAACAAGAGGCATTGAGACTCACTATAAAAAAGTACTGCAATATTCAACTGTTAATAGAAAGTCTTAGTGATTATGATTCAAGCCTATTAGAATATTACAAAAATAATACTGTTAATTTTTCCGCAGGTGACTCAATAGATCTCACCACAGCCGATGAGAACATAGTTTTTAAAAAACTAGCAATGCGAATTTACAAAACACGCAATGCCGTTGTTCATAGTAAAGATTCAGATAAGCGCCGCTACACCCCTTTTCGTGATGATAAGCATCTCGTAAAGGAAGTTCCACTACTGAGATTCATAGCTGAGCAGATTATTTTCGAGTCTTCAAACATAGTCAGCTAATTTGTGTTTTATATGAACGGATTCGTATTATGAATTTCACTAACAGCCTTTTAGATTAATATTTTCCTGGACAAAGTATCAACGCTGCTGCCTAACGCAGCCCATATGGACTCCCCCTGCAACAGGAAGACGAATTTAGCAGATGACGGTCGGTAAAGGGTTGCACTCGTATATACGGCCTTTTGTTTGATAATGCAGCACAGCATCGGTCCAATCTGAGTGTTTCGCGTGCAGCCAGCCAATCAATGGTAAACGGTATAATTTTTCTACCAACTGCGTTACCGGCTTTGGGCTGCACCTGCGAGGCCCGACCGTTTCGACCTAATGTGTCATTTACTGGATGTCTTCTCGAAAACCTTGAAGTTGGAGGGACTAACTTTGTGCTGTGTAGTGGAAAGAAGATACTGTCGTCCAAATTGCCCAATAGATGCGTGCAAGTTTATTAGCAATGGCGCAATTGGCTTTGTTATGACCTATACGTTGTACTAAGATTTCAATACTCTCAAACATCCATTATTTTCCTTACGATTGCATGAACAATAATCATGAAAAACATTTTCGTAGTTACGCATGCACAATCAATACATCACATTGAAAATAAAGTTGGCGGATGGTTCGACACAGGTTTAACCACTATAGGTAAACAGCAAGCTGAATTGACAGCAGATAAACTAAAACAGCTCATCAATGTTCATACACCTTCTATTCTTTCCTCAGATCTAAAAAGATCCAAAGAGACCGCAAGTACTATAGCCAAGGAGTTTGGGTGTTCTTTTTCACTAACAAAAGATCTGAGAGAATTGAGCTACGGCGTAGCAGAGGGCAAACCAGAGAATTGGCTTAGCGAACGACTCACCCCTGCTCCAGAAAACGATAGGCTAGATCATATTTGTATCGAAGGTGCCGAATCTAAAAGAGAACTAATAGCCAGGGTTTATAGAGCCGTTGATGTTGTTATTGCAGCCGATAGCTCAAACCATATTCTTGTCACACACGGTTTCGCCTTCACCTTTGTGATTGCTCGTTGGATTGGAATTCC
>CALKXC010000108.1 GCA_938004025.1 uncultured Leucothrix sp.
AGAGAGGGAAATAAAATGACAACCACCAATATATTTAACAATGAAAACACTCTCAACTATCTAAACGGCTTTGGGAATGAATTTGAGTCTGAAGCATTACCCAATGCTTTGCCTCAAGGACAGTTTAGCCCTCAAAAAGTCAATTATGGCCTTTATGCTGAGCAGTTCAGTGCAACGGCTTTTACGGCACCGCGAGCCCTTAACCACCGAACTTGGTTCTATCGGATTCGCCCTTCAGTTCTACAAGGTGAATTTACTCCGATCGATCATGATCTTCTGCGCTCAGCCCCGATCACTGAATCTCAAGCTCCTCCCAATGTATTGCGCTGGAGTCCTTTTCCGTTACCTCAAGCTAACGACAGTCAGGACTTTGTTGATGGTTTAGTAACGCTGGCAGCCAATGGTGATGTGGCACGACAACAAGGCATTGGAATTCATCTTTACCTTGCTAATGCCTCAATGGAGCAACGCTTCTTTTATAACGCCGACGGTGAAATGCTTATCGTTCCTCAATCTGGCGGTTTACGTTTACACACAGAGTGCGGCATCCTCGAAATCTTGCCCGGCGAAATAGGCCTGATTCCTCGTGGAATGAAATTTCGAGTCGTGTTGTTAGATGAAAGCGTTAGGGGTTACATTTGTGAAAATTATGGCGCCGCTTTTCAGCTTCCTGAACGCGGGCCAGTAGGCGCTAATGGCTTTGCGAACGATCGTGACTTTCAAGCACCGGTTGCAGCTTATGAAGATAGAGAAGGTGATTTTAAACTCTGCAGTAAATTCATGGGCCAACTTTATCAAGCTGACATCGATCACTCGCCGCTAGATGTGGTGGCCTGGGTAGGTAACTCTGTGCCGTTTAAATATGACTTGTCGCGTTTTAATGTCATCAATACCGTCAGCTTCGACCACCCCGACCCATCCATATTTACCGTATTGACGTCACCCTCCAATCAAGAAGGCATCGCCAATGTGGATTTTGTTATCTTCCCACCGCGCTGGATGGTCGCAGAAAACACTTTCCGGCCTCCTTGGTATCACCGCAACTTTATGAGTGAATTCATGGGGCTAATTCGTGGAGTTTACGATGCTAAAGAAGAAGGTTTTGAACCTGGCGGAGCCAGTTTACATAATTGCTTTGCCGCTCATGGGCCAGAAGCAACGGTGTTTGAAAGAGCCAGCACAGAAGCGTTGAAACCTAAGCGTTACAAAGATACTTTGGCGTTTATGTTTGAGTCGCGCTATGTCATTCACCCCACGGCATTTGCCCTGAATAGCCCGCTTCGCCAACCTAACTATAGCCAATGCTGGTCTAGCTTAAAAAAACATTTCACTGGAGATAAATCATGAATCTATTGCTTTGATACTCCAACAAGTTATGGATATTGGAAGCGATTGACCAGAGAATTATCAGCTGCAAACGAGTAGACTAGTGTTAGCAATATCTGACTGTACTAAGGAGGAAGTATATGAGTGGGCAAACGGGTCAACAGGCTTTATTTGATTTATCGGGCAAAGTCGCTTTAGTAACGGGTGCCAGCCGCGGTATCGGTGAAGAAATCGCCAAACTACTCGCCCAGCAAGGCGCGCATATTATTGTCTCCAGCCGCAGAATTGATGGCTGCCAAGCCATCGTCGATCAGATCACCAGTGCAGGTGGAAGTGCCCAAGCCATTGCTTGCCATGCCGGAGAGATGGATCAAATCGACAGCATTTTCTCAGCAATTAAAGAGCAACACGGCAAGTTAGACATCCTCATTAATAACGCTGCAGCCAACCCCTATTTCGGTCACATTCTAGATACTCCCCTAGGCGCTTTTGAAAAAACGGTCGATGTGAATCTACGCGGTTATTTCTATATGTCCGTCGAAGCTGGCAAGATAATGAAAGACAATGGCGGCGGTTCGATTGTAAACATTGCTTCTGTTAACGGCGTCATCCCGGGTGATAAGCAAGGCGTCTACTCGATCACTAAAGCAGGCGTTATGTCGATGACTAAAGCTTTTGCTAAGGAATGTGCGGAAATGGGTATTCGCGTTAATGCCATTTTACCGGGTTTTACGGATACTAAATTCGCTTCTGCCTTAGTTAAGAACCCAGAAATATTAAGCAAACTGATGACCCATATTCCTATGAAACGGGTTGCACAGCCTAGCGAAATGGCAGGAACGGCGTTGTATCTTGTGTCAGATGCGGCGAGCTACACCACAGGCACTTGCATCAATGTCGATGGTGGTTACCTGTTAGTTTAAACATTTCAGAAAGCGCCACTTAAACTCTCAAAAGGATCAGCGTATGAATTTCGAATACACCCCAAAAGTGCAGGACTTATTAAATCAGCTTTCTGCCTTTATGGATGAACACATCTATCCGAATGAACACGCCATGCACAACAATAAAGGCGATGATCGCTGGTCTACCTCTCCACTTATGGAAGAGTTAAAAGCAAAAGCCAAAGCAGCAGGGTTGTGGAATTTGTTCCTGCCACCAGTCTATGGCCAATACTCACCGGGATTAACCAACCTAGAATATGCACCACTGGCAGAACTCATGGGGCGCAACACATGGGCACCTGAAGTGTTTAATTGCTCGGCACCCGACACGGCTAATATGGAAGTATTGGCAAAGTACGGCACTGAAGCTCAACAGAAACGTTGGTTAGAGCCATTACTCGCCGGAGAAATTCGCTCGGCATTTGCCATGACTGAGCCAGATGTTGCTTCCAGTGACGCAACGAATATCGAAACCAGCATCCAGCGCGATGGTGATGACTATGTCATTTCAGGTCGCAAGTTTTACATTAGTGGTGCATGCCGTAAGCAATGTGAAATTTTCATCGTAATGGGCAAGACAGACCCTGACAATCCTAATCGTTACGAACAGCAGTCGATGATCTTAGTCCCCGCTAATGCTGAGGGTGTAGACGTCGTTCGCCCCATGCAAGTATTTGGCTATGACGATGCGCCCGAGGGACATGCGGAAGTTATTTTTAATAACGTCAGAGTGCCTGCCGAGAACATGCTGCTCGGTGAAGGGCGTGGCTTTGAGATTGCTCAAGGACGTCTAGGGCCTGGGCGAATTCATCATTGCATGCGTTCTGTTGGCGCCGCTCAACGTGCTTTAGAAATGATGTGTGAACGCGCCAATACGCGTATTGC
>CALKXC010000109.1 GCA_938004025.1 uncultured Leucothrix sp.
TATTGTCTTCTCAAATGTCAGCGTCAACTCCTGAAGCTCCTTGGTTAGGCGTCGGGGTTCTTATGGGCATTATTATTGCGCTGATGGCGTTAACGGCGGTGACTTTGATGACCGCAGAAGTGCTCGATAAGTACATCGGTAATACTGGAAAAATGATATTGACCCGTTTGCTCGGTGTGCTGCTGGCGGCATTGTCCGTCCAGTATGTGGCAGATGGGGCGAGTGCCTTATTTGGCCCAGCAATAAAAGCCGTTGGTGCTTAAGCTTGTTTGATTTCTCACTCAGGCAGCTTCAGTACTTTGCTAAGGTGGCTGAGGTACAAAGCTTGGCAGTTGCGGCACGTGAGTTACATATTTCCCAGCCTTCCATATCAACCGCGATTACTAAGTTAGAAGCAGCGTTAGATGTGCAATTGTTCGTGCGTCACCATGCAAGAGGAGTTTCATTGACTTCAGCGGGAGCAAGGTTGCTTGGGGAGGTAAATGGCCTGTTACTTCATGCGGAAGACGTCCGTCGCAACGCTCAAGGGTTGGCTCAGCAAATGCGCGGTCGTTTACATATCGGATGCTTCGGCCCGCTTGCCGCACTTTATTTGCCCGCGATAGTGACGGGTTTTCAGCAGCAATATCCAGAAGTGGAGTTATTACTCTACGAGGCTGACAACGATGCGCTGCTAACCGGTTTACAAGCCAACCGATATGATGTGGTTATTGTTTATCAATTAGATGTTCCCTCTACGTTGCAGCTTGAGCATCTCGCGAGCTTTAAGCCCCACGTAATAATGGCGCCTAATCACCCGCTGGCTACTGAGAAAAAAATCACCCTGAAAAAACTTGCTGATTGGCCAATGGTACTGTTGGATTTACCGCGCAGTAGAGAATATTTTTCGACTCTGTTTGAGAGTAGGGGGTTGCACCCTGTTGTCAGCATGCGTTCTCCTTCGTTTGAAACTGTGCGTTCCTTAGTGGCCAACGGTGCTGGGTTTTCTGTTTTAGTTACTCGGCCTAGTGCAAAGCAAAGTTATGATGGAAAAGCGCTAATTGAACGGGAAATAGAGAATCAAATTCCGCTAACAGATGTTACATTGGTTCATCATAAAAATGAGCGTCCCACTCGATTACACGAAGAGTTTGTTGATTATTGCAAAAAGCACTTTAAATTGTTGAATGTTAATCGCTGAGACGGCTTAGTGCCTTTTCTGTGAGGGGCTGCTCATGTGGATTTGAACCGTTTTGTTCTTGGCTGAGGTAGGTGCTTTCCCTTTAAGCGCTAGGTTTTTAAATGGGTGTGTAGGCACGACAGTCTTCTGAATAGTGGGGGTTCCATAACAGCCAGTTATGAGCAAAATGACGATGATTGAAAGAGTGGTTTTGTTCATAGATATCGAGGGTATTAATCATTTGGTTTAATCAAATAATCATAGTTTAAATAATAGTAAAAGTTAAAATAAAAGCATTTATTCCCTTTAATTAGTTTTAAAGACTCAATATCTTCTACGAGAAAAACCTAGGAATTTAGCCTATGAAGTTTGTAACATTCAGCATTGCAGTTTTTTTGTTCATACCGTCGTTATTGCTAGCAGAGACAGGTAAGCCTGCGGAACATAAGCATGAAAAGAGGGATAGGCAGCATACTCATCATTTGCCCTTATCCGGTGACTTTCACTTGCACAATGCGAGAGAAATGAGTGATGAAAAAGAAGAAGCACAGCCAGAATTAAACTATGTGCCAATCACTAGTAATCAAAAGATTTCGGTTGAACGAGAAGTGGGTAGCTATTCAAAATATGACACCGAAGGTGATATGACCTTGCTTCAAATTTCCTTTCGTTCGACTAAACTGGAAACAGATGAAGCAATTTTTGCGGTAGCCGAAGTGCCTATGAAAAGTTGCGAAAACGAAATAATGGGTAGGGTTTACATTGCTTATGATGGAGCAGAAGAGGGTAAATGGCATTCTTTCGAAAGAGTTAAAGATGAAACATACCTGCTTAAACTCGAAGAACACATTTGCAGCATATCAAAGTCTGCGCATTAAAAGGTGTGGAGTGAACCCTTTGCGCGAGACAGATGAAAACTATTTCACGTTGTTCTGTTTTGAGACGAGGGCTCAAGCCAAAGTCATAACACTTTGGCCAATACGCTAATACGCAAGGTGTTTTCAGAGTGGATTTAGATTTATTTAAAAAATCAGGCGATACCGCGAACTAGTCGGAATCGCCTCGAAGTCAATTTATCTTAAGTGAGTAATGTTCAGACAAATTGTTAGGTCAATTAGGGAATAGCTAGACGAGCAACCGGTTCCTCTTTAATTGGCCAATGCAATACCGCAGCGACCAACGAGAGCCCAACGCCAATCCACCAGACTAGGTTGTAGTTTCCAGTTTGCTCATAGGTCCAACCCCCTAACCAAACTCCACTAAAGCTTCCGAGTTGATGGCCAAGGAAAACGAAGCCATACAGCATCGACATGTATCGCGTGCCAAACATTACAGCGACCAAACCAGAGGT
>CALKXC010000110.1 GCA_938004025.1 uncultured Leucothrix sp.
CACGCTTGATACGCTCTATGTTTGATAGAGTTTTCATACGGCTATTTATATTGGTTGGCACTCCTCCGGTAGATCTGAACAAAAGCCCACTTCTGAACTGATCACTTTTTAATGCCCACAACAATATAACACAGTCATACGGGTCTTAAGCACTCAGCGGATTTTTAATTAAAATAAAATACAGCCCACAGACCGTATTACTTTTAAAGGTGTGCAAATGCACTTAAGAACTTCCACGATTGTCCTAAGTATTGACCACTCTCTAGCCAATGAGTTCATTAGCAATGACTTATACAGACGAACGGATGGGTATCACTCGATGAGACTTTTCGTTCTGTTGCAGTGCTTTTTCGATGAAGTTTGAGGCAATTAAAGGCTTCTGGAGCTTTTTTTCAAACCAAAACTTCACTGGCTGCTCAAAACCAAGGTCGTGCATATAATTATACAGCGCCTTCTTCAAACCACGACCGAGCATCTCATGATCAGCCTCAACAGAGTCTGTAAACTCGATATCATTGTTAGCAAATGTCGCATTTTTAGGCGAATGCAAAACCACACCGTACTCATCTGGCTTTTTACCAACCGGACTATGAATAGTCGCCGCAAAACGGTGCCAATATGCAGAATGAATGCATTTGTGCATCATCAGCTGGCGGACATATTCCAAGGACTCAACCGTCTCGGATTCAGTTTGCGTCGGAAAACCATACATGAGGTAGGCATGCACTAAGATACCCGCATCTGAAAATGCCTTTGTCACTCGGGCAACTTGATCAACCGTTACCCCTTTCTTCATCAGTCTCAGCAATCGATCAGATGCAACTTCCAAGCCCCCACTCACCGCTACACAACCCGAATCGGCCAACAACTGACAACGCTCCGGTGTGAAGGTTTTTTCAAACCGAATATTCCCCCACCAAGTAATATTAATACCACGATCAATTAGCTTACGCGCCATGGCAAACATGACCTTAGGAGGTGCAGCCTCATCCACAAAATGGAACCCTGTCTGCCCTGTTTCTGCAATTAGCTTTTCTATTCGCTCAATAATGATATCCGCGCCGGCTTCATCATAACGCCCAATATAATCCAAACTGATATCGCAGAAGCTACACTGGGTCCAATAGCAACCGTGGGCCATGGTGAGCTTATTCCAGCGGCCATCACTCCAAATACGATGCATTGGATTGAGCATCTCACATAAAGACAAGTAGGAGTCTAGCGGTAAACCCTCGTAGACCGGTGTGCCAATACCTTTATGTGGGATATCGGCAACTTGAGGTTGTTGCTGGTAACACACCGAGCCATCCTTCAAGTAATAAGTTCGATGTAGGCTTTCTTTATCAAGCTTTCCGTCAAGATGCTCGAACAGCGTTAGCAATGGCTGCTCACCGTCGTCCAATATGATGAAATCGACAAATTCGAAAATGCGCGGGTCTTTAAGGCTGCGAAGTTCGGTATTGACGTACCCGCCACCCAACACAATTTTAGTTTGAGGAGAATATTCTCGACAGGCCTTGGCTATTTGCAACGCCCCAAGCATATTGCCAGGGAATGGGATTGTGATGCCCAGAACATCCGGCTTTTCTTCTGACAAGTGTTTCTGTACTAGGCCTCGCAAAGTGGACTCAACCAAGCCCACTTCAACAGACAATGCTTCCTGCAATCCATCAAAAGAGGGATTGGAGGCAGCCAAGCGCTCACCGTAACGCGAGATTTCAAAGTTGATATCCACGCCCTGACTAATCACCTGCACGAGATCATCAATAAACAGAGTCGCCAAATGCTTAGCTTTGTCTTGCGTGCCAAGATCCCCAAATGCCCAACGTAAGATATCCCCCGTTGCCTCTTCAAGCCCAGCTAAGCCTTCAAATGCTGGACCTTCAGGAAGGAAGCGACGTGAGACAATTCTCAACGCTAGGCTCGGATCCTTTCCTTGCAAGAATCGTATAACTGGGCCAACACACTGCCGATACTGATCAAACTCTGCTAAGAATTGATAAATAACATCAGGCAATTCATCATCTTCGAAGTCAGCATAATGCATCTCCACCACATCAAGCATTTGATCTAAACCATCTGCCGTTAACATGGTCAGCAATAGCTCAATCGCTAGATCACGCTGTACCACATCAAAGCCTTGCTCACGCAAAAACCCCGTCAAATAGGCTGTCGCAGGGTACGGCGTATTCAACTGCGTCATCGGCGGTATGCATAAAAGTGTTTTCATCATTTAGCGTGCACGATGCTCTGTTCCCATCCCAGCGGTGATAAACACCACACTTACTTTCTCAACAACATCGGCCGTGTGCCATACACCAGGCTCATTGATGGCGTACTCACCTGTTTCCAACACAATGTGCTTTTCCGTGCCGTCTGGATACTCCTGTATTAACGTCACTGAGCCGCTAGTACACAAAACCACTTCGCTACCTTTAGGATGCATTTCCCACACATCCCAAGACTCGCTAAACGTATGCATACTCACCAGTCGTCCTTCTACACCGTCTGCAGCACTTCGGGCCGCATAGCCCTCATACCACTCCATCGCGCCTGTAAAATCAGGCTGTATTTCAGCTTTAGCGCCGAGGCCTAAATGAATAGGGTTTACCGCAATTTTGCTTGCAACCATTTGAAATGCTCCCTGTCTGAAGTTAGAGTCAACACAAGTATATAGAGATGTCTGCAAGATAGACCAATAACAATTAGCAATACAAGAGGGTTACCGTGAATACAACAATCAAGAAACGTCTTAATCTATTTTTAACACCGCTTTTAATGACGCTTTTAGC